>DATJKV010000594.1:0-3103 GCA_035491155.1 Magnetospirillum sp.
GGGATCGCCGAACATGGGAATCTCACGCTTCTGCGCCTTGGTGACGACGAAGGGTTCCAGCAGTTCCTCGTCGGTATCGGCTTCCATGGCACCTGAGCGGTCCTGGGCACGGATCAAGGTGATCAAAGCCTGGACGAAGGGGCGTTTGAGCGCCTCGCGGTCGGTTTCGTCGAGTTGCAGCATGGGCCTTACTCCTCGTCGTCGATGAAGCGTTCGGGGCCGGACTCCGCCGCGCGGATGGCCTTGCGCAGCCATGGTGGCGGGTTGGTCTTGAGCATGCCGCGCACCTTGTCGATCACCGTCGAGATGGCCTCGTCGTCGGGCAGCTTGATGGGGTGGACGTGGGCGCGCACCACGCGCGCCGCCGCCGGGCCGCCGATGGCGCGCACGAACAGCAGCGCCGATCCTTCCAGGGCCTTGATCTTGCTCGCCAGGCGGTCGTCGCCGTCCTCCTGGTGCTTGCCTTCCTCGCTGCTCACGTTGTCGAACTGCACCGCTTCCAGGAAGGTGTGCTCCTCGGGGCCGACGTCGTAGAACAGGAAGGTGCGGGCGCTGGCGAAGTGGGCGTCCACCCGGGTCCGGTCGTGGGTAGCGAAAGCAACGCGCATATGTCCTCCTTTCAGCGGCCGCGAGCGGCCGACTGTCGTTCCGTCGGCATCAACCAGCCGCAACCGCCGGGTCACCATGGGCGTACTCCATGTGTTGGACAGGCAGGTCGTGGCCGTGGCTGGGGTGTTCCATCAGGATGTTGCCCAGCGTGAAAATCAGGTCGCGGGTGCCGCGATAGCCCAGCGTGGTCTGGTGCGCTGCGCCCAGGCGGTCGAACACCGGGAAGCCGGCGCGGTGCAGCGGGATGCCATGGCGGCCGGCGATCAGGCGGGCGTTGGCATTGGCGATGATCAGGTCGGCGCCGCCGTGCTCGAGGATCTGGTCTTCCAAATCCTCGAAGTCGCCGATGATGGCGGTCTCGGACGGCAGCTCGGACAGATGGGGCGAGGGCAGGGTGGATACCGCGCCGACGATGCGGGCGCCCAGATCGGCGCAGAGCGACGCATAGGTCCACAGGAAGGACGGCTCGCCCGCCACCGCGATGGCGCGGCCGGCGAAGAAGAAGTGACCATCCAGCATGGCGTCCACCAACTGGGAACGCTGGCGACGGTACTTGGCCGGCACCGGGTGGCCGGATGCCGTGGACAGGCTGACCATCAGCTTGTCCACCGCCTCCAGCCCGGTCAGGCGGTCGAACAGGACGAAGGGAACGCCGGTCTTGGTCTGCAAGGTCTCGGCGGCGATGCGCATGTGCTCGCCCGCCGCGATGGTCAGGCAGGCGCGGTTCATGCCCTTGACCTGTTCCAGCGTGGTGCCGCCCAGGCTGGTGGGGACGTAATGGTTGGGGACATGGCCATCCAGCGAACCGGACAGGTCGGGCAGCATCACCGGCTCCAGGCCGAAATCCTCGATGATCTCCTTCAATGCCTCCACGTCGCCGGGGGTGAGGTGGCATCCGGCCAGGACGTTGACGCGCTTCAACGGCGCCTGGGAGGAGGGGGCGCCCACCTGGGCGCGGATGATGGCGCCCACCGCCTTGCCCCAGCCGGTCTCCAGCGAACCGTCGAAGTCGGGGGCGGAGCAGTGAACCACCGTGGTGCCGGCCAAATCCTTGGAGCGGGACAGGATGCCCTTCAGGTCGCCGGCCATGTCCTCGCCGCGTGTCTCGGTCAGTGCGGTGGAGATAAGGCCGATGAGGCGGGGCTTGGCCCGCTTGACCATGTTGTGCAGCGCTTCCTCCACCTGCTCGGCGCCGCCCAGGATGGTGGACACCTCGTTCATGGCGGTGGTCTGCAGCGGGATGGCCTCGCGGAAATGGCGCACCATCATCACCAGCGCGAAGGCGGTGCAGCCCTGGCTGCCGTGGAACAGCGGCAGGCTGCCGTCCATGCCGAGGAACGCCATGGCGGCGCCCAGCGGCGCGCTGACCTTCAGCGGGCTGGTGGACAGCGCTTTGTTGTGGCTGATGACAAGCGCCATCTCACACCTCCCATGGAGCCGGCTTGCGCACCTGCTCCCAGATCGGATTGTTGATCATCAGGTCGATCTGGCGGACCATCTCGACCATGCCGTCATAGGCGGCGTAACCCACGTGGCGCTCCTGGTTGATGTCGAGCCACGGGGTCCTGGCCTTCAGCGCGACGAATTGCGAGCGGCCGCCCGACAGCATCATCTCGGCCTTGCCGTCCTTGAACATGGCGTACATGTCCCTGGGCGTGATGGCGTCGGCCAGCTTGTCCTCGTCGCCGCCCAGCCGCTCCAGCGCCTTGGCGGCGTCCTCGGCGGTGGCCTTGCGCACCGACGAGCCCACCACCTCCATGCCCACTTCCTGGAGCGCCTGGATCACCGACCAGCTTTTGACGCCGCCGGTGTACAGCAGCACCTTGTGGCCCTTCAGGCGCTCCTTGAACGGTTCCAGCCGGGCCCAGGCACGGGCTTCCTCCTCGGCGATGAGGGCTTCGGTGCGGTCGGCCAGTGCGGGGTCGGCGCCTTTTTCCACCAGCATGCGGGCGATGTTGCGCAGCGCCTCCGAGGTGTCCGAGATGCCGTAGAACGAGCCCTCGTAATAGGGGATGCCGTATGTTTCCTTCATCTTGCGTGCCAGCGTCACCAGTGCCTGGCTGCACAGCACCATGTTGGCCTTGGCGGTATGGCAGGCCGCCACGTCCAGGTAGCGGGCGTCGCCGGTGATGGAACAGCGCAGCCGGATGCCGAGCCGGGCCAGCAGCGGGCGGAACTGGTCCAACTCGCCGGCCACGTTGTATTCGCCCAGGATGTTCATGTCGGTGGGGCCGACGTCGTCGGGCTCGTGCGTGCCGATGACGTGCTCGAACAGGGCCTCGCCTCCCAGGCGATTCCCTAAGTTCTTGGAGCCGACGAAGCCGGGAGCGTTAACGGGGACCACGGGGGTGCCCAGGCGCTCGGTGGCGGCCTTGCACACCGCCTCGACGTCGTCGCCGATCAGCGCGCCGACACAGGTCTGGTAGACGAACACCGCCGGGGGATTGTGCCGGGCGATGGCCTGCTTGATCGCCTTGTACAGCTTCTTCTCGCC
>DATJKV010000595.1:0-11870 GCA_035491155.1 Magnetospirillum sp.
GCAACCAGTGCCGATAGGGCTTGTCCCCGGCCGGCGTTGTCTTCAGGCAATTAATGAAGTGCTGGCTGACGCTGGTGTGGCTGACGTGGCCCATACTCTACCTCTAATTGTCGCAATTGCGGTGGGATAATCAATCCGCACGAACATGAACGCAACCTTACAAAGGGTAGCTGCCAGAAGACCAAGACACCTATGACCAAAGATCAGTCAGACAGGGAAGCCGGCCTTTTCCAGGCGCTTCACCATGGCGTCTTCGGTTTCGATGGACAGGTCCACCAGCGGTGGCCTGGTGATGCGCCAAGCCTGGTCGCCGGTGGCACGGGCCACCAGCGTCTTCAGCGCGGCGATCAGCGGGAAGTCCTGCATGGCCACGCGGAAGGCGGTCAGCGCCTCCTGCAAGCCCTCGGCGCCGGGCTCGCGCCAGCGCTTGACCAGTTCGACCATGGCGGCACCGTTGACATTGGCATTGGCCGAAATGATGCCGGCACCGCCGATGCGCAGCAGCTTGAGCGCCACCGCCTCGGAGCCGGTGAACACGTCGAAGCCGGGGAACGCCTTGCGCATGGCTTCCATATTGGCGAACTCGCCCGAGCTGTCCTTGATGCCCGCCACGGTACCGGGATAGGCCTTCAGCAGCCGTTCGATCAGCGCCAGCGACAGCGGCACCTGGGATTGGCGCGGGAAATGGTAGAGATAGACGCGAAGCCGGGCATCGCCGACCTTGTCGATGACCGTGGCATAGGCGCGGAACACGCCCTCGTCGGTGACGCCCTTATAATAGAAGGGCGGCAGCATCAGCGCGCCGCCGCAACCCAGCCGCACCGCATGGGCGGTCAGGCGCACCGTCTCGGTGATGGAGCAGCATCCGGTGCCGGGCATCACCCGGCTCATATCGATGCCGCCGGCATTCAGCGCGTCCAGCAGCAGCAGCTTTTCCTCGGCGGCCAGGGAATTGCCTTCGCTGGTGGTGCCGAAAGGCGCCAGGCCGATACCGAGTTGGGTCAGCACCCGGCTGAAGGCGACAAAGCGCTTGGGGTCTGGGGCGAGGTTCCGATCGAAGGGGGTAAGCACTGGGGCCAGCACGCCCCTGATCCGATCATCCCTGGTCGCCGCAGCCATCCCCGAGCGCTCCCTGCCTGAACCGAAGGCATAAAGGTAACCTGGATTCGGCTGGACCGGTAGGACATTGCCCACACGGTGGGCGACTGTCACCATTCGGGTCACCAGCCCTTTCAACCGGGCGGAAAAATTACGACCTTTATCGCATCACTGTTTCTGGACGATCGGCCCATGACCCCCCGCCAGATCCTGCTGCGCATGTTCGAAGCGGCCACCGCCGCCGCCTCCCCCTCCGTGTGCCTGCCGCCCCACCTGCCCGAACGGCCGCACGGCCGGCTGGTGGTGGTCGGCGCCGGCAAGGCGGCAGCCGCCATGGCCCAGGTGGTTGAGCGGCATATCGAGGGGCCGCTGGAGGGGATGGTGGTCACCCGCTACGGCCACGGGGTGCCGTGCCGCCAGATCGAAGTCGTGGAAGCCGGCCATCCCATGCCCGACAGCGCCGGCAGCGAAGCGGCTGCACGCATCCTTGGCCTGGTGAACGGGCTGGGGCCGGACGATCTGGTACTGTTCCTGGTGTCGGGCGGCGCCTCGGCCCTGCTGGCTCTTCCCTCGCACGGAATTACCCTGGAGGAGAAGCGGGCGGTGACGGCGGCTTTGCTGAAGTCGGGCGCCTCGATCCACGAAATCAACGCGGTGCGCAAGCACCTATCAACCATCAAGGGCGGCCGCCTGGCCGCCGCAGCCGCACCTGCCACCATGGTAACGCTGGCCATTTCCGACGTGGCCGGCGACGATCTTTCGGTCATCGGTTCCGGCCCCGGCGTGCCCGACCCCTCGACCCTGGCCGAGGCGCGCCGTGTGCTGGCGCATTACCGCATCACTCCGCCCGCATCGGTGGCGCGGCGGCTGGAGGATCCGGCGGCCGAGACGCCCAAGCCGGGCGATCCGCGCCTGGCCCATGCCCGCGCCCAGTTGGTGGCGACCCCCCAGGAATCCCTGGAGGCGGCCGCCATGGTCGCGGTGTCCCACGGCTGGCTGCCGCTGATCCTCGGCGACACCATCGAGGGCGAGGCGCGCGAGGTAGCGCGGGCGCTTGCCGGCATCGCCCGTTCGGTGTCGCGCCACCAACAGCCGGTGCCGTCGCCCGCCGTGCTGATTTCGGGCGGCGAGACCACGGTCACCATGACCGGCAAGGGGCGTGGCGGCCCCAATGCCGAGTTCCTGCTGTCCCTGGCCATCGCCCTGGACGGCGCCGCCGGCATTCATGCCATCGCCTGCGACACCGACGGCATCGACGGCACCGAAGAGAATGCGGGCGCCATTATCACCCCCGACACCCTGGCCCGCGCCCGCAAGCGGGATCTGGACGCGCGCAAGCTGCTGGCCGACAACGACTCGTACGGCTTCTTTTCGGCACTGGGCGATCTGGTGGTGACGGGGCCGACGCGCACCAACGTCAACGACTTCCGCGCCATCCTGGTGGATTGAAAAAATCCCTCTATGGTAAACGTCTAGGTAGCTCAATTCTCGCCTGGAGAGTAGCGTACCCTTCCACGCATTTCCTGGAGGGGGAGAGCGAGTAATGAGCGCCATTTACCAAAACCTGGCCAAAACGCTGGGACTGACCTGGCCGACGGTGGCCGACGTCAATGTCACCGGGCAGGACCCGTGGGTCGATTCCGTCTTCCGCGTCGGCGAATGCGCCGCCGCCGCCCTGGGGGCCCAGGCCGCCGCCGTGTCCGAGATCTGGCGCCGCCGCAGCGGCCAGCGTCAGAAGGTGCGGGTAGACGCCCTGGCCGGCGCGCTGGCCACCTTCAGCGTGGGCTACCAGTCCCAGCATGGCTACGTCATCCCGCAGAACGAACCGTCCTATCCGCTGGTGGACCTCTACCCCGCCAAGGACGGCCGCTGGTTCTTCCCCCACGGCGCCTTCCCCCTTCTGCGCAACGGCTTGCTGGAGCTGCTCCAATGCACCATGGACCCGCACTCCATCGCCGAGGCCATCAAGGGCCGTGATGCCCAGAAGCTGGAGAACGACATCGCCGACCTTGGCCTGTGCGGCGCCATGGTGCGCTCGTACGCGGAGTGGATCGCCCACCCACAGGGCAAGGCCCTGGCCAACTCGCCCCTGATCGAGATCATCAAGATCGGCGACTCGGCGCCCGAGCCGTTCAAGCCGGCGCGGCGGCCGCTGTCGGGCCTGCGTGTGCTCGATCTCACCCACGTCATCGCCGGCCCCACTTGCGGCAAGACGCTGGCCGAGCAGGGCGCCACGGTGATGCATGTCACCTTCCCCGGCCATCCCGGCCTGCCGCCCTTCGACGTGGATACTACCCACGGCAAGCTGGCCGCCCTGTGCGACCTGAAGCAGCCCGCCGATGCCGAGCGTATGCGCACCCTGATCAAAGGCGCCGACGTCTTCGCCGAAAGCTACCGGCCGGGCGGTATATCCAAGCTTGGGTTCGACCCAGCCCAGGTCGCCGCCCTGCGCCCCGGCATCGTCTACCTGTCGCTGAACTGCTACGGCTGGAGCGGCCCGTGGAAGGATCGGCCGGGCTGGGAACAGCTGGCCCAGGTGGCCACCGGCATGACGGTGGCGCAGGGCTCGGCGTCCAAGCCGGCCATCCAGCCCACCTACCCCAACGACTACATCACCGGCTTCCTGGCGTCGCTCGGCATCCTGATGGCGTTGATCCGCCGGGCCGACGAGGGCGGCAGCTACCATGTACGGGTGTCGCTGTGCCGCACCGCCATGTGGGTGCAGGACCAGGGCACCATCCCGCACCAGGTGCCGCCGCCCAAGATTCCGCCCGAGGCGATCAGCCGTTATCAGGAGACCAAGCCGTCGCCGTTCGGCTCGCTGACCTACCTGAGGCCGGTGCTGGACTATGAGCACACCCCGTCCTATTGGGAGCGCATGACCGAACCGCTGGGCGCCAGCCCGGCCGCGTGGCCGGTTTTGGCCGATGAGTGCGATGATATTAGGCCGGCGCAGGACAAGCGCCGCCCTAATGTCTGAACGCCTCTAATCTTTGTGGGATGGAGACGAATTCAACTCACATGCCGGATCGCGAAGCGCTTCGACCTGTGAGCATTCGGCTCTAGCCCGGACGGCCTGATTTGCATTGACAGCGGGGCCTTCCCCTGGGCAAGGGATGGGACCATGGCGTCCCATCCCAAACCCAACGCGATCGTTATCGGAGCCGGCCCGGCGGGGCTGATGGCGGCCGAGGAGCTGGTGCGGGCCGGCATCGGCGTGGACGTCTACGAGTCCATGGCGACGCCCGCCCGCAAGTTCCTGCGCGCCGGCATCGGCGGCCTTAATCTGACCCATTCCGAACCGCTGGAGCATTTCGTCTCGCGTTACGGCGAGCGTGCGGGGCTGTTTGCCCGCTGGCTGGCGGAATTCGGCCCCGAGCAGCAGCGCGCATGGGCGGCGGAACTGGGCGTCGAGACCTTCGTCGGCAGCTCGGGCCGCGTCTTTCCCAAGGAATTCAAGGCGGCCCCCATGCTGCGCGCCTGGCTCAAGCGCCTGGGGGCGCAAGGCGCCCGCCTGCATCTGCGCCACCGCTGGCTGGGCTGGGACGCAACCGGCCACGCCCGCTTCGCCACACCCGACGGCGAGGTGGCGGTGGAGGCCGGCGCCACCATCCTGGCCCTGGGCGGCGCGTCATGGCCGCAACTAGGCTCGGACGGCGGCTGGGCAAGAGCGTTGCGGGAGGCGGGCGCCGACATTGCCCCGCTGAAGCCCGCCAATTGCGGTTTCAACGTGGCGTGGAGCGAGCATTTCCGCCAGCGCTTCGCCGGTCAGCCGGTGAAATCGGTGGGCCTCACCTTCGCCGGACGCAGCCTGAAGGGTGAATTCGTAGTAACCGAGACCGGCATCGAGGGCGGCGCCGTCTACGCCTTGTCGGCCGCCCTGCGCGACGCCTGCCCCGGTGCAGTGCTGATGCTGGACCTCAAGCCCGATTGGAGCGCCGACAAGTTGGCCGCCGCCCTGGCCAAGCCCCGGGGCAGCCGCTCGTTCGCCAATCACCTGGAGCGCACCATCGGGCTGAAAGGCGTCGCCGCCGGCCTGCTGCGCGAGCTGGCCTCTCCCCTGCCCGACCAACCGGACACCCTAGCGGCTTGCATCAAGGCGCTGCCGCTACGGCTGGAGGCGCCGCGTCCGCTGGCCGAAGCCATCAGCACGGCGGGTGGCATCCGCTTCGAATGCCTGACCGAGGGCTTGATGCTGAAGGCCCGCCCGGGTCTGTTCGTGGCCGGCGAGATGCTGGATTGGGAGGCCCCGACCGGCGGGTACCTGCTGACCGGCTGTCTTACCACTGGACAGGTAGCTGGACGTTCGGCCGTTTTCTGGCTGGAAGGCAGATCGCCTTAGGCGCAATTGAAGAATGGGTCCCTTCGCCGCGACATTTGCGGACGAACCGGAGGTGACGCCATGCTGACCGACCTTCTGCTTGTCCGTGCCGCGCTCGGCACCCGCCTCAACCTGGAGGCCGCCGGCCGCGTGAACTGCTGGTGGGGCGCCATCCGCCGCGGCCTGAGGTGGTGAGGCGGGTTAATACACACCCTTCGAATTGAGGAAGTGGCTGTAGCGCCGGTCTTCGGTGCAGATGTGATTGACCAGCCAGTCCTTGAGGAATGTCAGAATGTGGCCGCTGTCGGCGCCCCCCTTGTCCAACAGGTGCTGACGCAGGTCGGCCAGCAGTTCCATCAGGCGGGCGTGGCGGGCACGATGGCCTTCGGTCTCGGGGTAGCCGTGGCGCAGCATCAGCGCCTCTTCCTCGCCGAAGTGGTAGCGGGCGTATTCGGCCATCGCATCGATCAGCGAAACGACCTCGCCAAGCTCGCGTCCCGTATCCACCGCATCCAGGATGGCGTTGGCCTGCTCGAACAGGCGGCGGTGCTGGGTGTCCAGGCGCAGCACGTCGACGCGGTATTCCTCGTGCCACTGCAGGATGACACGGCCCATGTGCTCGCCCTCGAAGATCGAGGTCATGCGCTTGCCCGAGGTCTCGAACAGCTTCCAACGCACCGAGGGAATGCCCGCCAGCAAGGCCGCCGGGATCATGAAGACATGAGTGGTCTCGACCGGCTTGAGGCGGAACATGCTGGGCGTCCAGAAGATGGCCAGTTCCTCGCCGAAGAAGTCACCGGGGCCCAACAGCTCCACCACGTGCTCGCCCAGAATGCGCGCCACCGTGCCGGCCACCACCAGCGCCACCGCTTCGGGGCCGATGTCGATGGCCTCGCCCACATCGTACTTGCACAGGGTCATTTCCTTGGCGATGCGGTTCAGCGTGCGGGTGGACACCACCTCGCCGAACAGCCAGGTCCGCTGCAGGAAGTCGCGATTCTCGAAGATACGGGTGATTTCGCCCGACAGGTTGTTGCGGCGGACGAACTCGCCGTAGAGCGAACACGGGATCGCCAGCGCCTTGACGAAACCGATGGCACGGTAGGTTTCCGACACCGCCGAGCCGAACAAGGCCGACAGCTCGCCGATCAGCGCGCCCGCCGACAACACCGAGCGGGTGCCGCCGTTCATGTGAATGGCCTCGACGCTGCCCGACAGCAGCAGGAAGATGGCCGGGGCGGCGGTGCGCTCCTTCACGAGGATGGTGCCGGGATTGAAGGTCTTCACCGGATTGTTCAGCAGCACCCGGATCTGGTGATGCGAAATGTCGGGGAAATAGCCCAGCAGCAGCTCGTAGGCGGCACGCCAGATGAAGTCGTGGTTTGACGGGATCAGCACGTCCACGGTGCCGAACGAGGCGGTCGAGCCGATGGCCTTCTGGGCGATGGTGTGGCGCGCCGAGGTGTGCGCCAGGATCACCTTGCTCGAGGTATCGTTGCGGAAGTCGTAGGCGTCGCCGTGGATCATGCCGCCGCCCACGTCCACCTTCTTGATGTCCACCGGGGTAGCGTAGTCATCGACCACGCGCTGGTACTGCGCCTGGGTGATGCCCGGCTGGCTGTCATCATCGGTGACGAAGCCCTTCAGCACCTCGAGCCGGCAGATGTCGGCAAAATGGGCGTAGGTGCGGAAGCCGCCCTCCCACAGGGCGCGGAACAGGAACACCGTGGTTTCGACCGGATGGGGCGAGACCAGCGGCTTGACCTCGAGCCCCTCGATGTCGTTCCAGGCATCCTCCACCAGATCATGGCACTCGAAGTAATCGGCGAAGGCGCTGGGATCGATGTTCAACAGCGCCGCCATCTTGCGCGCCACCGAAGCGCGCACCAGCGGCGTGGCGTAGTACTTGATACGGTGGTCGGCGCGGATAAGGGTGGTCAGCCCCGAGAAATGGTCGTCGTGCGAATGGGTATGGAAGATACCGTCGATTTCGTTCACGCCGATGCCCAGCGCATCCAGCGTATGCAGGATGTTGGGGCCGGCATCGATCAGGTAGACGCGCCCCTGGAACATCAGCACCGAGCCCATGGAGGGACGGTTGATGTCCCAGCCGTCGCCCTCGCCCGAATGCACCACGGCGAAATACTCGCGCGGCATGTGGTAGAAGCCCAGCGGATACGGGCATTCGTAGGTTTCGAACGGCTGCAGGTTGAGGTCGACGGTGACCACCTCCTCGCCCAGGCGGAACTCGAACACGTTGAGGCGCTGGCGCCGCACGGTGACGCCGTCGCGGATTTCCACCGGCTCACCCTCGATCACCTCGGTATCGATGATTTCCGACGGGTGGCAAATGCGGCCGAAGGCGAACTTCAGCTTCAGGCGCATGCGGGTGCGCGCCTCTTCCGGCGAGAGGCCAGCATCCACCATCTCGTCTTCCGAGATCAGGCCGTAATTGCCGCGGTGGATGTATTGCAGTTGGGCCCGAACCTGCTCGGGCGAGCCGATGATCAGCGGCTTGACCCCGGTATTGCCCGGGTGGCCGGGGATGATCATGCCCTGGCGGTAGAACATCTGCAGCACCGGGAATTCGCCGAGATTGGCGAAGGTGCCGTTCTGCACCATGACGTCGGACAGCAGGATGACATTGGGCCCGGTCTCGAACCACAAGCCCTCGGCCTCGATCGGCGCGATCAACCCGCGCTTCATCAGGTGCTTGACCACGTCGGCAGGGCAGCCGCACAGAATGCGAAGGTTAGCCTGGGGTACTTCGACCCACCAGACCCCCGTGGTCACTTCGATCTTGCGAATAGACTGCATGCGTCCGTCTGAATCCCCCCAACGGATTGCTATGCTATGCCCAAGTTAAATTCACATCAACCGGAACAGATTACAGTCCGGCTGTTTTTTTCAACGCAATCAACGCGAAATGGATCGAAGAAGCACCATTTGTAACACTGCTTTGCATACGAAACCGTTCCTACCTATGCGCCAAGCGCATGCGGCCCTGTGCGCTACGGTCTTGACCCGATGACCCCAAATGGGATTTTCTTCGCTCGCCCCCACCCGACGGTGGGGGTTACCCCTGCCCGCCCCGCGCTTGACTCTGCACGGCGTTAAACCTATACGATGGGGTAATCTGATTATTCTTTAGAATAAGAAAGCCATGAACGAGCGCGTACCCGAACAGATTTCCGAGCCCACCGAATCCCGCCTGCGCTTGCTGGTGCTGGGCAGCCTGTACGTGTTGGCGCTCGGTTTCGCCGTCGCATTCTCGCCGGCCGCCGGCCTGGTCTCGCTTCAGCGCACCGGCGAGATCGGTCGCATCGCCGAGGCGCCCGAGGCTCGCTAAACCCAATTCGCGATATCGACGCTACGAGGCCCGCCATTCGGCGGGCTTTTTGTTGCCATGCGCCTACGGAATGATACTGCGAACGATTTGCACTTGCAGGCGAGCGCCCACCATGCTTTTGCTAGTGGGTGATCGAATGTTTGCGAGGCACCCATGCGCCGCCCCCTGCTCGCCGCTACCCTGGCCGCCGCCATCGACCTGTCCGCGCCCGCCTGGGCGGAGGCCGGCCACTGGCAGGGCCAGGCCGAGTCCATCAACAAGGCGGTCAGCACGGCCGAAGCCACCTACGCCGCGGGTGACGTGGACGGCGGCAAGCGCGCGGTGCAGGAGGCCTACTTCCACAATTTCGAAGATTCGAAAATGGAATCGGCCATCCGCAAGCATGTGAGCGCCAAGCGCGCGGCCGAGATCGAGAAGCACTTCTCCACCCTGCGCAAGGCCATGGCGGCCAAGGACTCGGCCCAGGTGGCCGCCGTCTCGCAGACCTTGCGCGAGGCCATCGCCAGCGAGGCCAAGACCCTCGACGACGCCAAGGTGTCACCCCAGGTGTTCGAGGTGAACCAGTGATGCGCGCCCTGCTCCGCCTGCTCGTGCTGGCCCTGATTCCGGCCTCCGTGTTGTTCGCGTCCGAAGCCGGTGCCCAGGAAGCCAAGCTGGACCACCGGGCCGTCGCCGCCCGCATCGCCGCCGACGGCAACGCGCTGGTGGCCGCCTATGACCCGGGCGAGGCGGTCAAGGCGGCGGACGGCTTCTCGGACCTCTATTTCTCGGTGTTCGAGGAAACCGGCCTGGAGGCCGACATCGGCGCCGCCGACCCGGCCGCCAAGACCGCGCTGGAATCCCAATTCGCCACAATCATCGGGCTGGCCAATGCGGGTGCCCCCAAGGACCAAGTGGAAGCATCCTGGCGCAAGCTGGAGGGCAATCTGGTCGAAGTGGCCGCCGCGCGCGCCGCCGCCGGTTCGGGCTGGCTGGGCGCCTTCCTGCAATCGCTGCTGATCCTGCTGCGCGAGGGCTTCGAGGCCATGCTGGTGGTCACCGCCCTGGTGGCCTACCTCAAGCGCCTGGGTGCCGAGGACAAGGTCCGCGTGGTGTGGCAAGCCGTCGCCCTGGCGCTGGTCGCCAGCGGCCTCACCGCCTGGGCGCTGCGGGAAGTGGTCGCCCTGGCCGGCGCCAGCAAGGAGGCGGTGGAAGGTGCCACCATGCTGGTGGCCGCCCTGGTACTCACCTATGTCAGCCACTGGCTGTTCGCCCGCCGCGAGGCGCAGCGCTGGCAGGGTTACATCAAGGATCAGGTGAGCAAGGCGCTGTCGGGCGGCCAGTTGTTTTCGCTGGGCTTCGCCGCCTTCCTGTCGGTCTACCGCGAGGGCGCGGAAACCGTGTTGTTCTATCAGGCCTTGGCCGGCTCGGCCGCCGGTCACGGCACCGCCATCATCCTGGGCTTTGCCTGCGCCCTGGCCGGCTTGGCCATGGTTTACTGGATCATGCGCAAGGCGTCGATGAAGCTGCCGCTGGCGCCGTTCTTCGCTGGCACCGCCATCCTGCTCTACGCCCTGGCGGTCACCTTCGCCGGACAGGGCATGCTGGAACTGCAAGAGGCCCGGCTGATCGCCGCCACCCCGCTGGCCTTCATCCCCTCCATCCCGGCGCTCGGCCTGTTCCCAACCGCCGAATCCATCGGCGCCCAGGCGTTGCTGTTGGCGGCGCTGCTGCCGGTGTTGGGGGCATGGGCGCTGAAAAAAGCGAAGGCGGCCACGCCATGATGGTGCGCCAGGTTCCGACCATCGAGGCCAAGCGCCCCTCCGCCCGCATCGCCGCGCCGGTCGAGGCGTTCTTCGTGCGCAACATCCGCTGGCTGCCCTGGGTGCACGCGGTGATGTTCGTGGCTTTCGTCGGCCTGATCCTGGTGCCCGCCTTGCTGCCCGACCCGCCCGAGAGCGCGGGTCCGTTCGACCACCTCACCCCCTTCGCCAACCTGGCGCTGTGGGGCGTGTGGTTCCCGCTGCTACTGCTGTCGGTGCTGGCCACCGGGCGGTCGTGGTGCGGCATCCTGTGCCCCATGGGCGCCGCTTCGGAACACGCTTCGAAACGGGGCCTGCGTTTGACACCGCCGCGCTGGCTGACCTGGCCGGGCACACCGGTGCTGTCGTTCATCGTCGTCACCGTTCTGGGCCAGACCACCGGCGTGCGCACCCACCCCGAGGCGGCGGCGGAAATCTTCGGCGGCACCATGGCGGCGGCTATCCTGCTGGGCTGGCTGTTCGCCCCCGGCAAACGCCCGTGGTGCCGCCACGCCTGCCCCATCGGCCTGCTGCTGGGCGTGTTCAACCGCCTAGGCGCGGTGGAGTTCGCACCCAAGCGGCCCGAGCCGGGCGGCGACCTGTGGAACGACCGGGGCGTCTGCCCCACCATGATCGATCTCAAGCGCAAGACGGAAACCCGTCACTGCATCGAATGCTTCCGTTGCGTCAGCCCGCCGGCCCAGGGCGGCCTGTTCCTGCGTCTGCGCCGCCCCGGCGAGGAGATCGAGCAGATCGCCCGGCGCAATCCCAACCTGTCAGAAATCCTGTTCCTGTTCCTGGGCGGCGGCGTCGCCCTGGGCGGCTTCCTATGGGGTGTGCTGCCTCTGTTCAACCGCCTGCGCGATACCCTCGGCGAATGGGCCATCGACCATGACCTGATGTGGTTGCTGGACTCGGGACCAAGCTGGCTGATGAGCGTCCACCCCGAGCGCCGCGAGGTGTTCCTGTGGTTGGACTTCGTCATGATCGCCGGCTTCATGGCGGCCACCATGCTGGCCTTCACCGTGGGCCTGTCGGCGCTGACCTGGGCGGCGGCATGGGTGGCGGGCCGGCTGGGTGCCGGCCGCACCCAGGGCCGCCGTTTCCTGGAACTGGGCTATCAGTTCACCCCCATTGCCATGGTGTCGCTGCTGTTGGGCTTGGGCGGCGGCCTGTTCACCGCGCTGAAGAGCCTGGGCTTGCCGCCCGAGGCGGTCGCCGGCATCAAGGTTGCGCTGTTCGCCATCGGCATCGTCTGGAGCCTGTGGCTGGCCGCCCGCATCCTCGCCGCCCAGAACCTCACCGGCTGGCGCATGGCGCC
>DATJKV010000596.1:0-2641 GCA_035491155.1 Magnetospirillum sp.
CGGCGCCGCTCTGGGCAAGATGGTCCGCGCCGACCCCTCGCTGCGTCTGGAAACCGACCGTGAAACCGGCCAGACCATCCTGCGCGGCATGGGCGAACTGCACCTGGAAGTCACCCTGGACCGCATGCGCACCGAGTTCAACGTGGAAGGCAACATGGGCAAGCCGCAGGTGGCTTACCGCGAAGCCTTCACCGCGACCGTCGAGCACACCTACACCCACAAGAAGCAGACTGGCGGTTCCGGCCAGTTCGCCGAGGTGAAGATCGTGTTCGAGCCGCTGGAGCGTGGCGCCGGCTACGAGTTCAAGGACGAGACCGTCGGCGGTTCGGTGCCGAAGGAATACATCCCGTCGGTGGACAAGGGCCTGCAGATGCAGAAGGAAGACGGCGTGCTGGCCGGCTACCCGACCGTGGACTTCCGCGCCCGCCTGGTCGACGGCAAGTTCCACGACGTGGACTCGAACGCCCTGACCTTCGAAATCGCCGCCAAGGCCTGCTTCCGTGAGGGCATCCGCAAGGCCAGCCCGATCCTGCTGGAGCCGGTGATGAAGGTCGAGGTGGTGAGCCCCGAGGACTACCTGGGCGACATCATCGGCGACATCAACCGTCGCCGTGGCATGATCCAGGGCCAGCTGGAGCGCGGCACCAACATCGCCGTCGAGGCCTTCGTGCCCCTGAACGAGATGTTCGGCTACATCGGCCAGCTGCGTGGCATGACCTCGGGTCGCGCCTCGTACTCGATGGAATTCTCGCACTACGAGCCGGTTCCCCGGAACGTGGCCGACGAGATCATCGCCGGCAAGACCAAGGCCGCGTAAGGCTCTGTCTTACAGGAGCGCCCGCCGTGGGAAACCGCGGCGGGCGTTTTTGTTTGCGTCCTACCCCGCGTACACCACCAGGATCGCCGACAGCACCGGCACCGAAGCGATGGTGGACAGCAGGATGACCTGGGAGGTTTCCTCCACGTAGGTGCGGTACTGGCTGGCCACCACGAAGGTCAGCGCGCCGGTAGGCAGCGCCGCCAGCAGCAGCGCCGAGCCGGTCCAGAAGTGGTCCAGCGGGAACAGGATCTGGATCAGCCCCCAGGTGAGCAACGGCTGGACAACCAGCTTGAGCGGCACCATCCAGCCGACGCCGCGCCAGGAAAGGCTCAAGGGGCGGCCGGCCAGGAAGATGCCGATGGCGAACAGGGCGCAGGGCCCGGCGGCCGCGCCGATAAGTTGGCAGAAATTCACCAGCGGCATCGGCAGCGGCCCTCCGGTCAGGTTCCAGGCCAGCCCGGCGAAGGAGGACAGGATCAGCGGGTTCCGCGCCAGCGCCTTGCCCACGTCCTTCAACGCATGGGCGAGACCGTGGCCGGCGGATTGCGCCAGCTCGATCCAGATGATGGCCAGCGCCACCATGACCACGCTCATTACCACGGTGGCGATCAGGGCGGGCAGCAGGCGATCGGGGCCGAAGGCGGCCAGGAACAGCGGGATGCCCATATAGCCGGTGTTGGAAAAGGCGGCGTCCAGTCCCTGAATGGCGTGCACCGCCCAGCCGTCCTTGCGGATCAGCCGCCCGAGCAGCCCGCCGCCGAAGAACACCAGCAGCATGGCGCCCAGGAAGGCCCCCAGGAACGGCAGATTGAAGATGGTGGCCAGGCTCTGGCGGGCCATGCCCAGGAACAGCACCGCCGGCAGGGCGAAGTAGTAGACGAAGGCCGACAGCGCGCTGGACGCCTGCTGCCCCAGCACGGTGCGGCCGCCCACATAGCCGGCGACGATGATGGCGAAAACGGGCACGACCACGTCCAGGACGACCTGCATGACACCTCCGGTTTAGATGGCCGGAATTCTGGAGTGGTATGACCAATCAGGTCAACCTTCCCCTGCTGGCGTTTCCCCCTTGGCCGTGGTTTATTGTCGAAGGCTGGAGAGATAATGCTTTGGGGGTAAGGGAATGACTGCGGAGGTCACGGCACGGGTACCGGCCGAGGAGCCCCAGTCCGTGGTGCCGCCCAAGGGATTCTTCGCCCAATTCCTCGACCTTGCCGCCCCCTATTGGAGCTCTGAGGAGAAATGGCCGGTGCGCGGGCTCACCGCGCTGCTGGTGGTGCTGACCCTGGCCCAGGTGGTGGTCCCCATCATGGTCAATTTGTGGAGCGCCAACCTGTTCAACGCGCTGGAGCAGCGCTCCATGGACCGCTTCCTGGTCCAGGTGGGAGCACTGCTCGCCATCGTCGGCGTCTCCATGGCCATCACCTCGGTCCACCTGATGATGAAGCGCAAGCTTCAGATCGGCTGGCGCCGCTGGCTGACCCGCAGGATTCTGGACGACTGGATGGCCGAAGGCCGCCACTATCTGGTCAACCAGATGCCGGGCGACCACGACAACCCTGACGGCCGCATCGCCGAGGACATCCGCAACACCACCGAAAGCGCCATCGACATGGCGCATTCCCTGTTCTACTGCCTGCTGCTGCTGATCAGCTTCATCCAGATCCTGTGGTCGCTGTCGGGCATCATCACGGTGCCGCTGTTCGGGGTGGACCTGCCTATCCCCGGCCACATGGTGTTCGTCTCCATGGCCTACGCCTCTGCCGGCACCACCGCCGCCGTGCTGATCGGCCGGCCGCTGGTGCGCACCGCCAATATGCG
>DATJKV010000597.1:0-8040 GCA_035491155.1 Magnetospirillum sp.
GTTGCTTCAGCAGGTCCGTCACACCCCGCCACAGCGCATAGGTGTCCGCCAGCGTGCCCGGCTTCAAGTCGGCATGGGCGAGATTGTCCAGCAGCACCAGTTCGGCGTTGGGGGCCACGCGCGCAAGAGCGGCGCTTTCCGTCCACGGGATGATGCGGTCGTCGCGGCCATGGATCAGGAGCAGCCTGGCGCGCAACCGCGACAGGTCGTGCTGGGCGAGATCCAGGGCCGCGATTTCCGCCCTGACGCCCTTGGGCAGTGCGGCAATCAGCGCCGGCACCTTGGCCGGATCGTTATTTCCCAAGAGCGCCATGACCGAGCGCCCCTGTGGTCCCAGTTTAGGCAGCAGGTCGTCCACCGGCGCCGCCTCGTCGGCCATCTTGCGGTCGGCCAGGGCGGCCAGCAACACGCGGTCGCCCGAATCGTCCAGCCGGCGGGCGTTGGCCTTGACGAACACCCACTTGCCGTAGGCATTGGGGTGGCCCTGCTGCCAATCCAGGCCGGGGGCGGCGCGGTAGGCGCCAGTGGTGAAGAAGGTGATGATGGCGGTGAGGTCGTAGGGCGCGCCGATCGTCGCCACGAAGTCGATGCGCGGTTCCTCCAATGCGGCGAGCACCGCCGGGATTCCGGCATAGGATACGGCGGCGACGCCCACGCCCGGCACCTTTCGCTCGTTCAGCAGGAAGCGGGCGGCATCCAGGATGGGCAGGCGGTCGGCGGCGGCGACTTCCTGGGCGCGCAGGTTCGCGATATCGGGCACCAGCACCAGGAAGCGGGCGCGGGCCAGCGACTGCGCCAGCGCCACCAGGCGCGGGTCGTCCTTGCCCTCGCGGGCGGCGCCGGGCACCAGCACAAGCCCGGCCAGGGCCTTTTCGCCGGGTAGATAGAGGTCGCCCACCAGGCGGCGGCCATCCACCGTGATCGATAAGGGCTGGCGGTCGGGACGGGGCGTGACGCGTTTGAACAAGCTGGGCTGGCTTCCCGCGTCCAGGTCGGCCAGCAGCAACGTCGTCTCGACCGGGCGCGTCGAAGCGCAACCCAAGCCGGCCAGCAGGGCCGCGACCAGGGCAAGGGCAAGCAGGCGTTTCACAGCGGCCCGACCTCTTCCATCCGCTCCTTCAGGCGGTCGTGCTTCTTTTGCAAGGAATCTTCCATGCGCTTGATGCGGCGATCCAAACTCTCGATGTTGGTGAAACGCTCGGCGCGGCGGCGGGTGGACCAGTCCGCGCCCATGCGGCGGATGCCCCACTCGGCGCCGATGAAGAACAGGGCGGCGCCAGCCACCAGGGCCACCCCAGCGGCGACCACGCCGTAGGCCCGGTCCACCGCCACCACGGCGCCCCAGAAGCCAATGCTGACCAGCGACGCCGAGCCCACCAGCAGGACGCGGCCCACCGAGCGGTCATGCTCGGCGCGGCGTTTCTCCGCAGCCAGCAGGGCGTTGACGATCTCTTCGCGGGCAATGGCCTGCCAGGTGCGGAACGACATGCCCTTGACCGTCCGGTTGTCACGGATGGTCTGTTCGAGCTTGCGCACCAGGTAATCGGCCTGCTGTTCCGGCGTCGGCCCGTCGGCCATGCATGCCCCCCGTTTCACGAAGGTAATGCTATAGCCCAATCGCCACGGCTTTTCGACGCCGGGATTGCCGCCGTCCCGGCCCTTGGGCCGGCCGATGACGGCAAGGCCTGCCCAAGGGCGCGGGACATGCGGCGAGGGAGTGGTTGGCTAATGCCAAGTCGCTCCCTGTTCTTGCGACATGGGCACGCCTTCGCCGTGCGGCAAGGGGGCGATGATCGATGTTGGGGTCAGGCGCCGCTCCGGCCCAGAATAGGTCGGATCGCTCAAGCTCCGGCGGTCGGCGCGGCGGTCGGGCCCTTGGCGGCGGCGCTCGAGGCCTTTCCAGTCCAGGCGGTGGCGACGGCGGTCCGGGCCGAAGAAATCGGAGCTTTCGATGAAGCGCCGGGGCGCGCGGCTGAGGCCGCGCAGGTGCCGGGCGATCACGTCGGCTGAGAAGGGGCGCAGAATGAACTCGTTGGCCCCGGCGTCGCGGGCACGGACGACGTCCTCGATCCCGTTATAGGAGGCCAGCACCACGGTGGGCACGTAGCGCTCGACGCACTCGGGGGAGCGCAGCATGTGCAGCAGCTCGATGGCATCCAGGTTGTTGGACCAGTCGATGAAAAAGACGTTGTAGCCGCCTTTTTCCAGCGCTTCCCACGCATCGTCCGCTTGGCCCACGCCGGTGACGCGGCCGCAATGCAGGTCGGCCAGGATGTCATGCAGCAGCCGGCGGCTGTTGAGGTGGGGGTCAAGGATCAGCGCGCGGCAGGCGCCAAAATCTGAATTGCGAGCGGGAATCATGACGGCCATGGCAGCCCCCCTGATGATGCGCAAAACTCCAAAGATATATTACGCCTGCGCGCAGGCGCTTCAACCCCACGCAAATTAAGGAAAAAGCTATTCTTCGGCTTTCAGCTCAGCCGGGGCGCGGAAGGTAAAGTTGGGGGCCGCCGCGCGCACCGCCTGGCGGGCACGCGCCAAGCGGGTCTTGAGTTCCTCCGGCAGGCGGGACTCGCCCCCTGCCGCGCGGGCGATTTCCACCAGCGAGGGCACGCCCTTCTCGCCGCCGGTAACGCGGCCGCCGCCACGCTCGGCGGCGTGCAGCAGGTCGTGGATCAGGGTGCGCTTGCACGCCAGCACGGCTTGGCGGGCGCCGGCCAGGGCCGCTTCTTGCCCCTCGGGGGCGAAGACGATAACGCGGTGATGCGGGTCGATGCCGTTGGGCGATAGGTGGCCGTAGGCCGACAACTCCACCTCGATGCCGGTGGGGGCCAGTTCGCGGGCCAGCGCCTTGATGGCCGAGCGGTAGTCGGCATAGGCGGCCATCACCTCGGCGATGGCGCCGGAATCGGCGGGGGCCTTCAAATTGACGTCGGTGGAGCTGGTCCACGGCTTACATTTGCCCTCGGGTTTCACCCGGGCGCGGGTGCGGGCCATGTCGGGGGCGCCTTCGCGGATGGCGCGGAAGGTCTCCATTTCCTGGCCGGACGAGAAGCCGACGCCGTATTCGATCATCACGCCGCCGATGGTCTCGGTCTCGGGGTCCATCAGCGAGAACAGCACATCGTCCACGCTCTGCTCGGACCAGCCGGTGATGCAGGCCAGCTGGTCGGCGCCGGCGTATTCGCACGACTGCAACAGGCCTTGGGCCTTGGTGCGGGCGGGCTCGGGGGCGTGCTCGACGAAGGCTTCCAGCGAATCGCGGCTGACCAGCTCGACGCCGTTCAACGCGGTGTCGCCGTTGCCCAGCCGGCCGCCCGCGCCGGGCAGGTTCACCTGGGTCCACGGCTCCAGATAGGCCAGCAGGCCGGCCACCGCGTCCACGTCCGAGCCCTGCACCGGCAGCACCAGGCCGAATTCCGACGGCGGCACCTGATAGAAGCGGAACACCGCCGCCACGACCATGCCGGTCCAGCCTTGCAGGCCTTCGACCATATCCAGGTCGTCGCCCGACAGGGTACGGGCGCCCTGGCCGTCGGCCAGGACCACCGCTTCAAGGGTCGAGCTGGGGCGCAGGCGCAGCGGGCCCATGGCGCCGGTGGCCACCACGCCGCCGACGTAAGCCGAGCCGATGCTGGTCAGGTCCACCAGCACGCGGGCGTTGGGGCCCACATGTTCGGCCAGCGCGGCATTGATCTGGGTGAAGGTCAGGCCGGCGCCGGCGGCGATCAGGCCGGCGGCCGCGTCGATGGAAACCTGATGGGTGGCCAATCGTTCGGCCGGCGTGCCCTCGGGCGCCAGCTCGGCGGTCAGCGCGCCCTTGGGACGGATGGCGACCACCCCGGCGAAGCCGGTCACCACGTCGGCCTTGTAGTCGAACGAGCCGATGGCGCTGGTCAGGCCGCCGGTGGGCATCACCGCGTAGTTCTGCGCCACCGCCTGGGTAACAGCGCCAACGATGTCGGCGGTGACCAGCAGAAACGCATCCAGCGCACGACCGCCGTCGTCGGCCAGATCGGCGCGGGGAAGGCTGGAAAAATCCACGGGCGGCGCGGAAACCGAGGTCATGGTCCGACGAGTCTTCAAAGCTGCAGCCGAAAACGAGGCGCGGACCATACCATCATCGGCGCGGCAGAATAAACCATTCTGTCACAGGGATTCCGTGGAAGGTGCCATGCGTTGTGCCGGTCCGCCTGAACGGGTAGGAACCCTGCCGTCCGGAGGGATTGGTTTTTTCGTCAGCATTGCTACTTTAGGGCGGGTGTGTGCGGCTTTTATTGTCTCGGAGGTTGCTGTGGGGCTGCGAGACCAGGGGGAGCGCGAAGAGGGCTTTTCGGCAGCGCTCCATGCCGAGCAAGCGCTGATCGCCAAGCAACGGGAGACCGAGGGCATCCCGCCTGATGCGCCCCTCTGCGGACTGGCGCTGTCGGGCGGCGGCATCCGCTCCGCCGTTTTCGCCCTGGGCGTGCTTCAGGCGCTGCAGGGGCGGAAGTGTCTGCGATGGTTCGACTACCTGTCCACGGTCTCGGGTGGGGGCTACGTGGGCTCGACCGTCACCTGGTTCAAGAAATCGGGGCGCCTGGATGCGCTGGGCCAGTTCGCCGCCTTCCTGCGCCCGCGCGGCTCCTACCTCGACGGGGCCGGACGGCTGACGATGATGTCGCTGGCGGGCGTGGTTCTGCGCACTATGTGTATCCACCTGACCTTCTATCTCTCGCTGCTGCTGTCGGCCATGGTCTTGGCGCTGGACGTGCCGCGCCTGATCGATCCCTTGACCGGTCCTGGCGCGGCGGTGGACTGGGAATTGGCGGGACTGCCGCTAGACCGCCGGATCAACTACATGATCCTGGGCGCCGGCCTGTTGGCGGTGAGTTTCGTCCTGCTGTCGCTGCTCTACTCGCTGTTCTCGTTCTTCGGCGATGGCGAGCGCAAGACCACGCGCTACTGGGCGCGGAACAGTCTGCAGACTCTCGGCGGGTGGCTGGTGGGCCTCAGCCTGCTGCTGCTGGCCGTCGGCCTGCTGCCTCGGGCTGCGTCGCTGCTGTTCCACTGGCTGGGTGCCAAGGCTCCAGGCGTGCTCGGCGCGCTGAGCGCCATGGCCGGTGCCGTCTCCGCCTTCGCTCGCTTCCGCTCGCAATTGGCCGGCGACGGCAAGGCTCCGGACAACCCGATGAGCGAGTTGCTGGGGTCGCCGGCCGCCGTGTCGGCGGGGGCCATGCTGGTGATCTACGGCATCTTGCTGGCGAGCTACGACGTGGCGGTGTGGATCCACCTGCAGCCCTGGCATGGCAGCTTCCTCTACGTCCTCCTGCTGGCCCTGGGGGTGGGGTTGCTGACCGACCTCAACGTGATCTCACTGCACCGGATGTATCGCGACCGTCTGATGGAGGCGTTCCTGCCCACGCCGGGGCCGATTCTCGACACCACCGAGTGGGAGCCGGCCGACAAGGCCAACCGGGCGCCGCTCAGCGTCATGCAGCAGCGGCCCTACCATCTCATCAATGCCAACGTGGTGGTGGTGGATTCCCGCAATACCACCTATCGCGGCCGTGGTGGCGACAGCTATACCCTGGCGCCGCTATATTCGGGCAGCGAGGCCACAGGCGGATGGGTCGATACCGCCGGCCTGTACAGCAGCCGCGACGGTCTGTCGCTGCCGACCGCCATGGCCATCTCGGGCGCGGCGGTGAACGCCCATGCCGGGTGTGGTGGCCAGGGGATGACGCGCGACCGCTTCGTCTCGTTCCTGATGGGGCTGTTCGGCCTGCAATTGGGCTGCTGGATCAACAACCCCGCAAAATCCCTGTCGAATCCCAATTTCTTCGTCCCCGGCGTGGGGTTCCTGGCGCCGGCGCTGGGCTCGCTAGCGAAGCGCCTGTGCGGCAGCTCGTGGTTCCACATGCTTACCGATGGTGGTCATTTCGAAAATCTCGGCCTCTATGAACTCATCCGCCGCCGGGTCGACATAATCGTAGCGGTGGACGGCTCCGCCGATCCCAAATTCGCCTTCGACGGACTGGGTGCTGCCATCGAGCGGGTCTATGCCGATTTCGGTGTCCGTATCAGCTTCGTTCCTCACACGGATGCATTGTCCAAATTGGCGATGGTCCGCAAATGCAAGGCCTTTCCCGGCGTCAAGGTGGCGGACAGCGGGTTCGTCACCGGCCAGATCGTCTACCCCGAGCGGAGCCCGGAAATGCCCGCCAAGACCGGCCGACTGATCTACGTGAAATCGACCGTCATCGACACGGTGCCGGCCAACGTCTTCACCTACCTGGCCGCCCATCCGGGCTTTCCTAACCAGACCACCGCCGACCAATTCTTCGACGAGAAGCAGATGGAAGCGTATCGTTCGCTGGGCGAACACATCGGCCGCAGCCTGCCGCCGCTACCCCAGCAAACGTGACAGCGCGTGGATGGCCAGCCCCACCAGCCCGCCCACCAGGGCGCCGTTGATGCGGATGTATTGCAGGTCGCGGCCGACCTGGAGTTCCAGCTTGTCCACCAGGGTGCGGGTGTCCCAGCGGTGTACCACGCCGGCGATGAACTCGCCGATTTCCGCCCGCTGGGGCACGATGGTGCGTTCCACCGCGCGGCGCAGCCAGCGGTTCACCACCGCCCGCATGCGGCTGTCCTCGGCCAGGCGGGCGCCCAGGGCGGCAAAGGCGCGTTCCATGCCCTGGCGCAGCACGCCTTCTTCGGCGGACAGATCGGCGCGTAGCCGTGCCTTGGTTTCGTCCCAGACCGAGTCCAGATAGTCCTGCACCAGCGGGTTGTTCAGCATCTCGGCTTTGATCGCCTCGCCCTGGGCGAATAGGTGTGGGTCGTGGGCCAGGCGCTCGATGAACTCCAGCACCGCCGCCTGGAACTCGTCGCGCCAGGGATGGGCGGGGTCGCGCAGCTCGGCCAGGGTGTCGAGGCCGCCGTCCATCACCTTGTCGGCCAGCTTGCGGTCCATCCAGCGCGGCAGCCAGCGCCACGAATGGTCGGCGACGCGGGCGCGGATATTCTCTTCATTGCGCAGCAGGAAGCCGGCGGTCAGGTCCAGGGCGCGGTCGAACAGGGCCTGATGGTGGCCATGCGCCACCAGCACCGATAGAACCCGCGCCGCCAGCGGTGCCGCCTGCACCGAGGCCAGCCCCCTTGTCATGGTGGTGCGGGCGAAGGTGCGCACCGCGTCTTCCTCCAGCGCGTCCAGCAGGGCCGGCATGAAATGGGCGGCGCGGCGGGCCAAAAGCTCGGCGGTGCTCGGGTTCGACAGCCAGCCGGCCAGCCGGCCGGCAGCGTCCAATGAGTCCAGCTTGGCCGCCACCAGTTCGGGCGCCAGGAAATTGTTGCAGATGAAGGCCCCCAGCGACTCGCCGATGCGGTTCTTGTTGCGCGGAATGATGGCGGTGTGGGGGATGGGCAGGCCGAAGGGGCGGCGGAACAGCGCCACCACCGCGAACCAGTCGGCAATGGCGCCCACCATGGCGGCCTCGGCGAATGCGCGCACATACGCCAGCGGCGGCCAACGCGGCTCCAGCATGGTGGCGGCGACGAACAGGGCGAACATGAAGGCCAACAGGCCGGTGGCGATGCGCTTCATGCGGCGGAATTGGGCCGCTCTTGCCTCGGGCGAGGCGGAGAGACGCTTGGAATCGGTGACTTCAGCCGCCATGTTCAGTCCTTGAGCACACACCGGAGGAAGAATGCCGAGCGTCCAAATCCTGGGCGGCATGGCCGACATTCCCGCCGCCGAGTGGGACGCCTGTGCCGGCAGCGACAACCCCTTCGTCAGCCACGCCTTCCTGGCGGCCTTGGAGGATTCGGGCTCGGCCACGGCGGACACCGGATGGCTGCCACGCCATTTGGTGGTGACGGGCGAGGACGGCAAGGTCCAGGCCTGTGCTCCACTCTATCTCAAGTCCCATTCCTACGGCGAATACGTCTTCGACTGGGGGTGGGCCGAGGCCTGGCAGCGGGCGGGCGGGCGCTATTATCCCAAGCTGCAATGCGCGGTCCCATTCACGCCGGTCACCGGTCCGCGCCTGTTGGTGC
>DATJKV010000598.1:0-9630 GCA_035491155.1 Magnetospirillum sp.
CCAGGCCTCGGCCATGAAAAACCCCCGGTGATTGTGGCTTCACCGGGGGATATGGGAGGGCGCAGGGGCGGCGGAAACCACCTTCTTGCGCCGCCGTACTCACCACCTAGCCGGCCAGGGCGCTCTTGCGCTCCACCACCACCTTGTCGGCGGGGCGGCCGACCAGTTCCTGCAGGTGGTCGAAGGTCCACGAGAAGGTGCCGACCCCCATGGTCAGCGAGCGCAGTTCCACGATCAGGTCGCCCATCTCTGCTTGGGGCAGATAGGCGGAGACCGCGTCCCAGCCCGGCCAGCCCCCCTTGGCGTCGTAGCCGAGGATCTGGCCGCGGCGGCCGGAGATGATGCGCTGGGCCTTCGAGGTGTATTCGGACGGCACCGACACCTCCACCTTGAGGATGGGCTCCAGCAGCACCGGGTCGCATTGCGGCAGACCCTCGGACATGGCCAGCCGGGCGGCAGTCTTGAACGCCATGTCCGAGCTGTCCACGGTGTGGTAGCTGCCGTCGTTCAGCGCCACCGCCACGTCGACCACCGGGAAGCCGAGCGGACCCTGCCTGAGGAATTCGACGACGCCTTCCTCGACCGCCGGGATGTATTGGCGCGGGATGGCGCCGCCGACGATCTTGTCCTCGAAGGCGAAGCCGGTTCCGCGCGGCTGCGGCCGGATGTCCATGTGGACGTCACCGAACTGGCCGTGGCCGCCCGACTGCTTCTTGTGGCGGCCGTGCACCGAAGTGGATTTGCGGATGGTCTCCTTGTACGGCACGGTCGGCTTCCTGGTCACCACGGCCAGGTTGAAGCGGTTCCGCAGCCGCTCCAGCGCCACCTGGAGATGGATCTCGCCCTGGCCCCACAGCACCAGTTCGCTGAACTCGGCGTTCTGCTCCAGGCGATACGACGGGTCCTCCTCGACCAGCTTGGTTAGCGCGCCGGTCAGTTTCACGTCGTCGCCTTTCTTCTCGGCCGCCAGGGCCAGGCCGAACAGCGGCTCCAGATGGAACCGCGGTAGCGGAGCGCCGGCACCGATGGCGCTGCCGGTGGCCGCATTATCCAGCTTGCCGAACGCCACCACGTCGCCGCAGCCTGCCTTGGCCGACTTGTTCAGGGTGCCCGGTCCGGGCACGAACAGGCCCGAGATGCGACCGCCCTCGACGTTCTGGTTGTCGGCAAACTCACCGGCCAGGATGCGGGCATAGGACAGCTTGCCGGTGTGGGCGGCATGCACCGTCTTGAATACTCGCGCGGCGGCGCTACCGGTGCTGTCGATTTCGGCGCGGGCGGCGGCCACTTCCGACGCCGGCACCTCGTGGCGCAGCGCCTTCCACAGGCGGGTGATGCCGGCATCGGCCTCGGCCGAGCCGAAGAACACCGGCACGATCAGGTCCTCGGCCAGGTCCTTGGACAGGTCGCCGTACACCTCGTCTTTGGGGGGCTGGATGTCTTCCAGCAGCTCTTCCATCAGGTGATCGTCGAAATCGGCCAGATGCTCCAGCATCTCCTGGCGCGCCTGGGACTCCTCGTCCTTCAGCTCGTCGGGAATCTTGATCAAATCGGAGGTCTGGCCCGGGCGGTATTTGTAGGCGCGCTCGCTGACCAAATCGACGAAGCCCACCACCTTGTCGCCCTCGCGGATGGGCACCTCGCGCAGGATCAGCGGTCGTTCGGATACCGCCTGCAAGGCCTCCAGCGCCTCGCGCAGCCGGGCGCCGGCGCCGTCCACCTTGTTGATGAACAGGATGTGGGGAATGGCGTGTTCGTCCAGGAACTTCAGCAGCGGCGCCACCATGACCGCGCGGGCGGGATCGGGCTCGACCACCACCACGGCGGCGTCCACCACGGAGAGCACGTTGTAGGAATCCTGCAGGAATTCAACCGAACCGGGACAGTCCAGCAGGGTCCAGCGCTCGCCCAGGTATTCGGTGGTGACGATGTTGGGTTCAACACTCATCTGGCGATGGCGCGCCTCGGGGCTGGCGTCGCCGATGGTGGTGCCGTCCTTTACCCGGCCCTGGCGGGGAATGGCTCCGGCGCGGAACAGCAAGGCCTCCAGCAGCGAGGTCTTGCCGCTGGCGAACGGTCCGATGAGGGCCGCGGCGCGGGAGTGGAGTGGAGTCTTGCCGGTCATCGAAG
Source organism: Magnetospirillum sp. (assembly GCA_035491155.1). Taxonomy (GTDB): domain Bacteria; phylum Pseudomonadota; class Alphaproteobacteria; order Rhodospirillales; family Magnetospirillaceae; genus Magnetospirillum. Next base: position 2,131 of record DATJKV010000598.1, read on the forward strand.
CCCTCCCCATGAACTGATCTTGTCCGGTCCATGCTTCCAGTTGGCGACACAACTGGCAAGGGGGAATGGACGCAGGGCTCTATTGACCGTCTGGCGAGTCCGCTTCGCCTGAAGACTCCTCAGCTCAGACGCATGCCCAGGTCCAGCACCCAGGCCGCCACTGCCGGCCCCGCCAGGCGGAGGGCGTAAGACTGGAAGGTTTCGCGCATGATCTCGCTGATGATCTGCTGCACCCGGTTCTCGCGCATGCCGTGCTCGCCGTCGATCAGCAGCCACAGCTCGCGCCGCTCGCACGGCACCCGGTGGGCGTGACGGCTTAACCCATAAAGCGCCAGTGCCTCGAGCGTAAGCAGGCCCGCCAGGGCGTGCATGGAAAGCGTGCGGTCGAAATGCAGTGCCATCACCACCAGGGCGATGCCCAACAGCCCCAGGCCGGCCGCGCGGCGAACGGAGAGATCGGCGAAGTAACGAATGCGGTCCATGGCGGCACCTCGCATAGCCTTTCGGGCCTGTCCCGGCCCCGAATAGTCCTAAGCAATTCGCGGGCCACAAACCGGTAACGCCGCCAATGCCCTGCTGCCCGGCCGTTGGCCGGGTGCCTCTTCCTTCACATGGGATGCGAAGCTGCCTTGTCCATGGGCGATTTGCGACAGGATGCGGACGCCTTTGGCGAAGACCCTACCGCCGGATTTCTTGACGGAACCGGCCGCCCCGTCTAAACCCGACCCAATTCCTTGAAACGCTCAAAGCCTTACTGCCGGAGGGCCCATGGCCGCGTACCAGTACATCTATGTGATGAAGAACCTGACCAAGGCCTATCCGGGCGGCAAGGAGATCATGAAGGGTCTCACGCTGTCGTTCCTGCCCGGCGCCAAGATCGGCGTGCTGGGCGTCAACGGCGCCGGTAAGTCGACGCTGCTGAAGATCATGGCCGGCATCGACAAGGAGTATGGTGGCGAGGCCTGGGCGGCGGAAGGCGTCAAGATCGGCTATCTGGCCCAGGAACCCCACCTGGATCCGGCCAAGGACGTGCTGGGCAACGTCATGGAAGGCGTGGCGCCGACCAAGGCGCTGCTCGACCGCTTCAACGAGGTCTCGGCCAAGTTCGCCGAGGAACTGTCCGACGACGAGATGAACGATCTCATCGCCGAGCAGGCCGACCTGCAGGAAAAGATCGACGCCGCCGACGCCTGGGACCTGGATCGCAAGGTCGACATCGCCATGGACGCGCTGCGCTGCCCGCCGGGCGACGCCGACGTGACCACGCTGTCGGGCGGTGAGCGTCGCCGCATCGCGCTCTGCCGCCTGCTGCTGTCGCATCCCGACATGCTGCTGCTGGACGAGCCCACTAACCACCTGGATGCCGAATCGGTGGCCTGGCTGGAACGCTTCCTGGAGGGTTATTCCGGCACCGTGGTGATGATCACCCACGACCGCTACTTCCTCGACAACGTCACCGGCTGGATTCTGGAGCTGGAGCGCGGCCACGGCATTCCCTACGAGGGCAACTACACCAGCTGGCTGGAGCAGAAGGGCAAGCGCCTGGCCCAGGAAGAGCGTGAAGAGAGCGCCCGCCAGCGCGCCATCCGCGACGAGCTGGAATGGGTGCGCGCCAGCCCCAAGGCGCGCCAGACCAAGAGCAAGGCCCGCATCAACGCCTTCGAGGATCTGGTCGCCAAGTCCCAGGAGCTGGCCACCGGCCCCGCCGTCATCAGCATCCCGCCGGGCCCGCGCCTGGGCGGCAAGGTGATCGAGGCCGACAACGTGTCCAAGGCGTTCGGCGACAACCTGCTGTACGAGAACCTGAACTTCAAGCTGCCGCCGGGCGGTATCGTCGGCATCATCGGCCCCAACGGCGCCGGCAAGACCACCCTGTTCCGCATGATCACCGGTCAAGAAAAGCCCACCACCGGCACCTTCGCCGTGGGCGAGACCGTGGTGCTGGGCTATGTGGACCAGAGCCGCGATTCGCTTGACCCCGACAAGACGGCGTTCGAGGAAATCTCCGACGGCCAGGAAGAAATCAACCTGGGCAAGCGCAAGATCAATTCCCGCGCCTATGCCGGCCTGTTCAATTTCAAGGGCGCCGACCAGCAGAAGAAGGTGGGCGTGCTGTCGGGCGGTGAGCGCAACCGTGTGCACCTGGCGAAGATGCTGAGCCGCCCCGCCAACGTCATCCTGCTGGACGAACCGACCAACGACCTGGACGTGGAAACCTTGTCGGCGCTGGAAGACGCCCTGGCGGAATTCCCCGGCTGCGCCGTGGTCATCAGCCACGATCGCTTCTTCCTGGACCGCATTGCCACCCATATCCTGGCCTTCGAGGGCGATTCCCAGGTTGTATGGTTCGAGGGTAACTACCAGGACTATGAAGCCGACCGCCATCGCCGCCTGGGCGCCGAGGCGGATCAGCCGCACCGCCTCAAGTACAAGCCGCTGGCGCGCTAAGGCGCGGGTCAAGGCAGACGGGCCGCCCCCCTGGGGCGGCCCGTTGTCATTTGGCCCTGGTGTCCAACCAGTTGGCTTGGCGGGCACGCGCCGCTGTCTTCTGCTCCTCCGACAACGCCATAGCATCGCGCTGCTCGGCCGCCTTGGGATTGCCCTGACTGGCGGCCAGGTCCAGCAGCGCCCAGGCGGTGACGGGATCGGGGGCGACGCCGTTGCCATCCCGGTAGAGCAAGCCAAGATTGGCCCGCGCGGTGGCGTGCCCTCGGCGGGCCGCTTCGTTGTAAAAGCGGGCCGCCTCGGCCGGGTCCTTGGCGACGCCGTTGCCGTTGGCGAGCGCATAGGCCAGGCGGAACTGGCCCTCGCGGTTGTCCTGCTCGGCCGCCATGCGGAACAGCGTCACGGCTTTTTCCGGCTGCTTGCTGACGTATTGGCCGAAGGCGTAAGCGACGCCCAGTTGCACCTGCATGCCCGCTGCGCCTTTCTCGGCCGCCTCGGTCAGCCGTGCCAGTTCCTTTTCGAACACCTTGCCGCCCAGCTTTGCGGCGCCTTCGGGGGGCACACCCAGCCGCCGGGCCAGTTCTTCGCGGGCGGCCATCAGGGCGGGGATGTGAAACGAGCCAGGCTTCAAGGAATAGAGGAGCTTGAGCAGTAGGACGTCATTCTCGGTGTAATCGCTGCGGTTGAAGACGTAGCTGAGGATGGAATCCAACTCGTGGGGGTGCCCCAGAAGGCCCATTCCGTGCAGCGCTTCGTGCCGGACGCAGCGCGGCAGTTTCAAGGTGTTGGGGGCCCAGGTGCTGATGGTCAGCTTAACCCGCGTCAGGTTGCCGTTGCCGTCCCAGGTGTTGGTCGCCAGGCAGGTGCCGCGTGCGCCATCAGGCGCATAAACGGCATCGGTCATCTGGAAGTCGATGATGAAGTTGGCCTCCGCCGCGCCCGGCGGCAGCTCATCGACTTCCACCCCGGCCAGTTCGGCCAGATAGCGGACCGTACCGACGGCGAGGTCCTTCACCTCGGTGTCGGCGTAACCATTGATGCTCAGCTGGATGGGGTGGGTCCAGCGGCTGAGGGTCAGGCCGGTCTGGTGGTAGTTGCCCACCCACAGGGCGGTTTCCTCCAGGCCGTCGAGCAGCTTCTCCAGCCGCTCCTCCGCCGTCTCGGCGCGGGTCGGCGGCCCCCACAGGCACAGCGAAACGGCAAGCCCCAGCGTCCAGAACTTCCGCACGTTCCCCTCCGCGCCCAGCCTTCAGGGACCTAAATTTAAACTATCCGGAGAATATTGCGCCCTAGCTTTCAGATAGCTGACAGCAACCGCAAGATCCGTCCGGCCGTCTCGGAATCGGCAAGCCCGTCCACCTTTTGCGGGCGAAAATGGCGCTGGAAGGCGGTGATGGCGGCGCGGGGCTCGGTGACGTCATAGCCATAACGGGCTAGGCGGTCCAGCACCTGTGCCTGGTCCAGGTCCGCCCGCTCGTCGCCCGAGAACGGCCACAGGCCGATGCCGTAACTCTTGAGGCGTTCCCAGGGGAACAGCTCGCCCGGGTCCTCCTTGCGGGTGGGGGCGACGTCGGAATGGCCCACCACGTTGCAAGCGGGGATGGCATGGCGCGACAGGATGCCGTTGCACAGGCGGATGACCGCCTGGAGTTGGGGCTCGGGGAAGGGGCGATAACCGAATTCGTGGCCGGGATTGACAATCTCGATGCCGACCGAGCGCGAGTTCACGTCTGCCAGGCCCTGCCATTGCGATACCCCGGCATGCCAGGCCCGTGCCGTCTCGGCGACCAGGGAATGGATGGTGCCGTCCTCGTCCACCACGTAATGGGCCGATACCTTAGCCTCGGGGGCGACCAGCCGGTCCAGTGCCTCCTTGGCGCTTCGCATTCCGGTGTAGTGCAGCACCAGCATGTCGACGGTCGCCGCCCGGCGTTCGTCGTAATTGGGGGACTGGCGCGGGGTGATGGCGACTTTGGGGGTCATGTGCCCGGCTCCGGCTCGTCCTTGGGCGGCACCATGCCGCCGACCAACTGCACCGCCGCCACGCCGGCGATGGTCAGCGCGCCGCCCACCAGCTTGTGCCAGGTCAGGCTTTCGCCCAGGACCAGCACGCCGCCGGCGACGCCCACGACCGGCCCCAGCAAGGTGATGGGAACGACCCGGTTCATGGAATGGCGGGCCAGCAGACGATACCACAGGGTGTAGGCCACCAGCGACGATGCAATGACGGTATAGGCCACGCCCACCAGCACCCGCGGCTCGGTGGCGGCACGGACCAGGGCGTCGGTCTGGCCGTATTCCACGCCCAGGGACAGCGCCAGCAGCATGGGCGCGGCGAACAGCGCCATCCAGCCGTTGAGCGCCAATGGCGGCACCTCGCCCAGGCGCTTCACCTGCACGTTGGACAACGCCCAACAGGCCATGGACAGCACGCCCACCGCCAGCGGTCCCCAATGGGGCAAAGTGGGCTCGCCCGCCAGCAGGGCGACGCCGGCAAAGGCCATGGACAGGCCCAGCGCGCGGGCCGGGCCCAACCTCTCGCCGAAGAAGGCCCAGGCCAGCAGCGCGGAAAACGGCACGCCCAACTGGGTGACGATGGCGGCGGTGGCCGCCTCCATGCCGGAAATGCCCAGGAACAGCAGGCCGAAATGGCCGCAGCCCAGCACCAATCCGATGCCGGCGACGGCCGGCAGCTGCTTCAGGCGCGGGCGGTGGAAGGGCGCCAGGGCCAGCGCCACCAGGGCGAAGCGCAAGGAGGTCAGCAGGAAGGGCGGCAGCACCGTCAGCGCCGTCTTCACCGCGATGAAGTTGAGGCCCCACAGGATAACCACCAAAAGGGCGGTGAGCAGGTCGCGGGCGTTCATGGCCGGCGGCGGGGGCTCACCGCCCCAATTCCTCGCGCAGGCTTTCCAGTTCCAGCCAGCGTTCCTCGGCCGCTTCCAGTTCGGCGCGGGCGACGTCCAGGCGGGCCGAGGACTTGTCGAAGCGGGCCTTGTCGCGGGAATACAGGCCGGCATCGGCCAGTTCGGCTTCCAGCTTGGCGATCTCGGCGTGCAGCTTGTCCATGCGGCCGGGCAGTTCCTCCAGCTCGCGGGCGTCCTTGTAGGACAGCTTGCTGGCGGTCTTGGGGCGCGGCGCCTCAGCCTTGGGTTTGGGCGCCTCGGCCTTGGGCGCCTCTTTCTGCGGCCGCTGGTTCAGGTAGTCGGAATAGCCGCCGGGATATTCGCTGATGTCGCCATCGCCCTCGACGGCGATGACGCTGGTCACCAGGCGGTCGAGGAAGTCGCGGTCGTGGCTGACCACCAGCAGCGTGCCCTCGTAATCGGCCAGCACCTCTTCCAGCAGGTCGAGGGTGTCCATGTCCAGATCGTTGGTGGGTTCGTCCAGGATCAGCAGGTTGGACGGCTTGGCCAGCAGTTTGGCCAGCAGCAGGCGGTTGCGCTCACCGCCCGACAGCGCCTTGACCGGGGTGCGCGCCTGGGATTCCTGGAACAGGAAATCCTTCATGTAGCCGACCACGTGCTGCGGGCGGCCGCGCACCCAGACATTGTCGCCGCGCCCGTCGGTCAGGGTGTCCCACACCGATTTCTCGGGGTCCAAGCGGTCGCGGCGCTGGTCGAAATAGGCGGGCTCCAGATTGGTGCCCAGGCGGACCTCGCCGGCATCGGGGGCCAGGTCGCCGGTCAGCATGCGTAGCAGCGTGGTCTTGCCGGCGCCGTTGGGGCCGATCAGGCCGACGCGGTCACCGCGCAGGATGCGGGTCGAGAAGTCCTTGGCGATGACCTTGTCGCCATAAACCTTGTCGACCTTCTCGGCCTCGACCACCAGCCGGCCGGAGATATCGCCGGCCTCGGCCGCCAGATTGGCGCGACGGTCGTTGTCCAGTTTCGAGGTGAAGCGTTGGGCGCGTTCGGTGCGCAGCACGTCCAGCGCCCGGCGCCGGCCCATGTTGCGCTTGCGCCGGGCGGTGACGCCGCGCGCCAGCCAGTGCAACTCGCGCCGCAGCAAATTGTCCATGCGGGCCAGTTCGGCTTCCTCGGCGGCATAGGTCTCTTCCTGCCAGGCCGGGAAGCCGGAAAAGCCGAACTCGGCCCGGCGCACCACGCCGCGCTCCAGCCACAGGGTCTGGCGCGACACGTTGTCGAGGAAGCGGCGGTCGTGGCTGATCATCACCAGGGCGCCCTGGTACGCCTTCAGCCAGTCCTCCAGCCACAGGATGGTGGGCAGGTCCAGGTGGTTGGTGGGCTCGTCCAGCAGCAGGGCATCGGGATCGCCCACCAGGGCGCGGGCCAGGGCTGCGCGGCGGCCCTCGCCGCCCGACAACTGGCGAGGATCGCGCGCACCGTCCACCCCTACGGCGGCCAGCACCGCGTCCACCCGGTACATCTGGTCGCGCTCGTCCTCGGGCAGTCCTTGCACCACGTATTCGGCCACCGTCGCGCCGTCCAGCAGCGGGTCCTGGGGCAGGTAGGCGATGCGGATGCCGGGTTGGACGAAGCGCTCACCGGAATCGGCGAGCACCTCGCCGGCGAGCACCTTCAGCAGGGTGGACTTGCCCGAGCCGTTGCGGCCGACCAAGCAGGTCTTGTCGCCCTTGCCGACCCAGGTGGTGACGCCCTCGAACAGCGGAGTGCCGCCGAAGGTCAGACGAACGTCGCGGAGCGCGAGAAGCGGAGGAGAAGCCATGGCGGTGGTATAGCCTACCGGTCGCGCGCCGCCAAGGAATTGGGTTTATTCGCGATTACGCGCCCCGCATTCGTCCACCAGCTTGCCCAGTTGCTTGCACAGCTTGCCCCGCTCCGCCTCGTCGGCGGCCATGCCGTACAGGCGAACCCACTTGCCCTTCTTGCCCAGGTCCACGGAGCGGGTGATCGGCTCCTGCTTGGCCAGGATAGGCGACACCTTGGCTAGGATCTTGAAGCCGGCCTTGGCATGGGCTTCGGTCTTGTAAGAGGCGAGATAGACCTGCACGCGTGGGTCGGGCGCCGGCTTGGGCGCGGGCGTCACGGCGGCGGGAGCGGGAGCCTCGGCCGCCGGCTCAGGCTTGGCGGCCTC
>DATJKV010000599.1:0-3398 GCA_035491155.1 Magnetospirillum sp.
CGTTTATTCCAAGGCCGAAACCGACGCCCGCGACCAGGCGGTCAAGGATGCCGCGCTGCTGAAGGCCGACAATCTGGCCGGCGTGGCCGACAAGGCGGCGGCGCGCACCAATCTGGACGTCTATTCCAAGGCCGAGACCGATTCCCGCGACCAGACGGTCAGGGATGCCGCGCTGCTGAAGGCCGACAACCTGGCCGGTGTGGCCGACAAGGCGGTGGCTCGTACCAACCTGGACGTCTACTCCAAGGCCGAAACCGACGCCCGCGATCAGGCGGTGAAGGATGCTGCGCTGCTGAAGGCCAGCAATCTGTCGGACGTGGCCGACAAGGCGGCGGCGCGGACCAATCTGAACGTCTACTCCAAGTCGGAGCTTCGGCGCCAGGCAGTTGCGGATTTCAGCCTTTATGTGAGTCCTATGGGCAATGACGGCAACGATGGCCTCAGTGCCTCCACACCTCTGGCGACCATCCAGCGTGCCTGGGACCTTTTGCAGCAATCCTACGATTGCCGCAATTTCACCGTAACCATTCACCTTGCGGCCGGCACCTATACGTCGGGACTCATGGCCGGCAGTCCCCATCATGGCGCCGGTGCGGTCCAGATCAAGGGTGACGGTAGTGCTAACGGCGTCATCATTGCTCCGACCAACGGCCCCGCCATCTACGCCATTGCCGGTGCCGTTGTGTCCTTGTCAAACCTGACCCTACAGCCGAACAGCGGCCATGCCATCGCGGCGGAATTCGCCGCTTCGGTGGGGGTGCAAAGCAACGTTATCTTTGGAGCCATTCCCAACGGTCTGGGCCAGCACATGGTGGCCGATCGCGGCGGCTTCATTGCCGTGGGCAGTTCCTATTCGGTTACCGGGTCGGCCTACACGCATGTCACGGCGGGTCAGCAGGGCCACGTCCTTTTCGCCCAGGGCATCACCGTCACCATCAGCAATACGCCCAATTTCAGCGGCGGCTTCCTGTGCGCGAGTACTCTGGGTTACATCGAGGCCCCGAATCTGATTTGGTCCGGCAGCGCCACCGGACCGCGCTACGTGGTCCTGACCAATGCGGTCCTGAACACCAACGGCTCCGGTCAGACATATTTACCCGGCAATGCCCCCGGCAGTGTGGGCGCCGGTGGCCTTTACTTCTGACCCGCCACCGCAACCCCCGCCCCCTCTTGGGGGCGGGGGCCTCCCAACGATGGATGTTTTTGACGTTTTCGTGTCTATCGCAAGGGGCAGGGCCGCAGGGATTGTCGCCATGCCATGGCTGGGCTACGATGCGCCTTATCCGAGATCAGCACCCCGGGGGACCGAGCGATGAGTGCGGAGAAGGAAAAGATCAAAAATTTGGCCTATCAGCTGTGGCAGGACGCCGGCAGCCCGCATGGCCGTGATCAGGAATTCTGGTTCCAGGCCGAAGGCCAGGTGAAGGGCGCCAAGCCGGCCAAACCCAAGGCTGCCCCGAAGGCGGCCCCAAAGGCGGCGGCGAAGCCCAAGGCCGAAGCGAAGCCGAAGGCGGTTGCGCCGGCCAAGCCCAAGGCGGCCAAGGCCCCCGCCAAGGTCAAGGTGGCGGCCAAGGCCTAAGCGCGGCCTTCCGGGCCGGCCAGACCGCGTCTTGCAAATTGAGTGATTTCGTCAAGCCGGCTTGGCCGGGCTTGCCTGCGCCGACGCCTTGCGAATTTCCATTCGTCATTCCGGCCGCAGCGGAGCGGAGAGGAATCCATATATCAGGCGGCCTCATGGACCCCGGATCTGCGCTGCGCTTGTCCGGGGTGACGCGCCATATCCGCGTTCATCCGTGGGCGCGAAGCGCCATCCGTGTTCATCCGTGTCTCATGATGAGGCGCATGCCGTGAGTGCCTCTCCGGCCGTGCCCTCCAGCGGCTAGGCGGAAATCTAAACCGGACAGGCGTGGGCTTGATCCGGCCATCCGTCCGTTGGCGTCCCGCGGCACGCCGAGCGGAGGGACGTGGATGCCCGTGACAAGCACGGGCATGACGGTTTCTTTTCCGGAAAAACGCGCCGCTATTGCGCCGCTTCCACCTGCATTTCCGCCGGCGGGGCCAGCTTGGGCTGGGCGGCGGCGATGGCGGTCTGGGCGGCTTGCGGGGCCTTGCGGATCAGGTGGCCTTCCAGGTGGGCGCCGGCCTCGATCTCCAGGGTCTCGTGGGTGATGTCGCCCACCACCTTGGCCGACTTGGCGAGGGTCACCGTATTGGAGTTGATCTTGCCGTCCAGCGTGCCGTGCACGCGCACGCTGTCGGCCGAGATGCGGCGCCTGCTCGGGCGCACCAGCAGTTGCAGCCGCTCGCTGGTGAGGATGCGGTCGCCGGCGATGCGCACCGCGCCAATGGAGATGATCTCGTCGCTGCGCACGTTCAGGCCGGTAGTCTCGCAATCGAGCGCCACCCACTCGTCGGTCGGTGGCGGATCCCACATGAAGCGGAAGCGCTCGTCGCCCAGGTGATAGAGCAGCCACTCGCGTTTCAGCGCATGCAACCAGTGCAGCGGCGACAAGGTGGTCACAGCATGTCGAGGTGATAGCGCTGCCGCAGCACCGCCTTGAAGCGCTTGACCACGGCCAGCGCATCTTTCAACAGGTCGCGCTGCAAGCTGGTGAGCGATTCGAGTGTGACGACGCGGCCATTGCCGTGGCCGTCGGCACTGCCGTCCTCGACCGCGGCCAGCCCCGCCTGCAGCTTCAGACCCATGAGAAAGTGCAGGCTGTCCACCAGGTCGGCGGCCAGGTCCTCCGCCAGCAGGCCTGCGGCGCGCAGCGCCTCGATGCGCTCCACCGTGTTCGTGGCACCGAGCCGCGCCTCGAGGGCGAGGCTGCGCACGCCGTGTACCAGCGGGAAGATGCCGGCCTTCTTGAGATCGAGCGCGACCTTGTCGTCCTCGCCCAGCGAGAACAGGCGGACCCACCAGCCGCTGTCCTGCTCGAAGGCGTCGATGGCGGCGGCGAAACGCGCCAGCAGTGCGTCGCTGTCGACCAGCAGGCGGTCCACCTCGCCGCGCACCTGCGCCAGCAAGGCCGCGTCGCCACACACCGCGCGCGCGTCGATGAAGATGGCCAGCGCCATCAGGCTTTCGCCGTCGGGCATCAGCAGCCAGCGGCGCACCGTCTGGCCGAACTCGTGCGCCGGCTGGCACCATTGCGGGTTGATCACCATGATGCGGCCCGGGCACTCCGGGTAGCCGAAGTCGGCGAGCGCGTCGGAGAAGCGCTGGCAGATCGCCGGCAGGTCGTGCGGGCATTCGTAGCCGTCGCGCAGCACCAGGCCGTTGTCCTGGTCGGTGCGCAGCATCTGCTCGCCGCGGCCCTCGCTGCCCATGACGAACAGGCAGCTGTTGGCGACCAGGTCGGGCGGCGCGACGAGCTGCCAGGCCCGCTCGAACAGCT
>DATJKV010000600.1:0-3273 GCA_035491155.1 Magnetospirillum sp.
GACCCCTTCGTGTTCGGGCGCGGTTCGGAAGAGGCCGAGGCGCTGGCTGCCGCCGGCATTCCGTTCCAGGTGGTGCCCGGCATCAGCTCGGCCTCGGGCTGCGCCACCTATGCCGGCATCCCGCTGACCCATCGCGGCCTGGCCCAGGGCGTGCGGCTGGTCACCGGCCATTGGCGCGAGGGGCAGGCGCTGGATTACGACTGGAGACTGCTGGCCGATCCCGACTGCACCCTGGTCATCTACATGGGCCTGACCCACCTGGGCGACATCGCCGCCCGGCTGACGGAGGCGGGACTTGCCGCCGACACCCCAGCGGCGGCGATCGAGAACGGCACCACGCCACGCCAACGCCGGCTCCTCGCCACTCTGGGCACCTTGCCGGAGCGGGTGGCAGAAGCGGGCATGAAGCCGCCGACCCTGGTCATTGTCGGCCGGGTGGTTGGCCTGGCCGGGGCGCTGGACTGGTTCGGCGCCCAGCAGGCCGGAGGCGCATGAGCGCCGCCATCCTGCTGGTGGGCCACGGCTCGGCCCGCCATCCCGACAGCGCCACGCCCATCCACGCGCTGGCCGAGGCGCTGCGCCGACGCGGGCCTTGGAGCGAGGTGGCGGCCGCCTTCATGAAGCAGGGGCCGCACCTGTCAGAGGCGCTGTCCCTGGTCTCGGCCGACGAGGTGGTGATCGTGCCGGTGTTTGCCGGCAAGGGCTATTACACCGACGTGCTGATCCCGCGCGAGATGGGGCTGGACGGCCCGGTCACCCGCAAGAATGGCCGCATCCTGCACCTGACCCAGCCGGCGGGTTGCGACCCGCGCATCCCGGGGCTGATGGCCCGCCGCGCCGACGCCGTGGCGTGCTCGGCCGGCCTCGATCCCACCCGAACCAGCCTACTGCTGATCGCCCACGGTTCCGGCCGCCCCGGCGGTGCCGGCGAGACCCCCAAGGCCATCGCCACCGCCATCGCCGCCATGGACCATTTCGCCGAAGTCCGCCTCGCCTTCCTGGAACAGGAGCCCTTTGCCCGCGACTGGCAGAGCCTGGTGCAGGACAGGGGCGAGGTGGTGGTGCTGCCCTTGCTGGTGGCACAGGGAACCCACGCCAGCCAGGACATTCCGCCGCTGTTCAACCTGTCACCCGGCCAGAGCGGACCGGTCGCCATCGGCAGCCGCACCATCCGCCTTGCCTCCAGCCTGGGAGCCGAACCCGAACTGGTGGACATCGTCGCCACCATGGTGGAGCGGGCGCTGGGAAGATAGCGACTCGATTGGAACAATTTTATATTAAATTGCACAGGTTGTGTAATAAATAAGACAGATAAACCATTTGTTGCACAGCCCCGCCTTGCGGAGTCACAATTCTCCGTATGTGCTTGGGGTACATGCCATGTCCGCCGTAACCGCCACCCCGTCAGCGGGTCGCGCCAAAGTTCCCGAGGTCCAGCCGGTCGCCACCGTTCGCACGGTGCTGCGCCGCGACATTGCGGACGTATTGCGCGACGCCCTGCCGGCTCTGGCCATGGTGCCGCGCGAGAAGGTCTATGACCGGGTGATGGACGACCCGCACCTGCTGCACCAGGCTTTCCAGCTGTTCCGCGCCCGGCCCGAACTGTTCAAGCACATGGTGATCACGCCTGAGCGCGCTTTCCCCACCTCGGACGGCGACGTGCTGTGGTGCGGCCGCACGCTGGCCGAAATCATCGCCCTGGTGGTGCGCGCCTGCGCCCGGCGCTATTTCAAGAAGCGGCTGTCGGGCCCCAAGCCACGCCCGCTGCCCATGCCCAAGGTGGGGCTGTTCCAAGGCATCTGCATCTCGCTGGGTCTGGCCGATCCGCCCAAACGGCCCAAGCTCAAGCGCCGCCCCAATCCGGCCGAGCAACTGTACAACTCCATCCGCGATCTGCTGCACTTCGAGTGGCAGGTGCCGCTGATCCCGGCCTATGCCGCGCTGTCGCCCCATCTGGTGACCAAGCTGGGCGAAGGTCTGCTGGAGTTCCGCGATCCGCTGAAGCTGCAGGTGCTGGCGGACCAATCCGCCGAGACGGCGTTGGTGGACGGCAAGGTGCCGCTGCTGCTGGACAGCGCGCAGCGCCTGATCACCCCCAACACCGACACCATCAATGCCGAGGTGCTGTGGAACGTCAGCCAGAAGATGCGCATGGCGGCGCTGTTTCCCGGCTACGACACCAGCGACATGCGCCGTGCGGTATCGCTGGTGGCCGCCACCAGCCCGGCAGCCCTGAAACACCTGCTGCCCGTGCTGGGCGATGATATCCGCAAGTTCACCCTGTACCTGTTCACCGCCTACGGCAAGTTCGGCCCCGGCCGCTACCGCCAGGTGCTGGGCGCCGACGGCCAGGCATGGATGGTCGAGGCCATGGCCCAGCGCGCCGCCAAGGAACCGCCGCTGACCGGCACCCATGAGCAATGGAAGGCCGTCATCGAAAGCTGGCTGGATTCGGCCATCGAGACCATGGACACCGACGAGGCCAAGCAGGCCGAGGTGATGGGAGCGCTGGGGAAGGTGAAGTAACCCGCGGGGAATTGGCAGCGGCGATTACGCCGCCACCATGCCCTTCTCCCGCCGGCCCACCCTCTTCGCCGACAACGCCATGCTGGCAGCGACCCAAGCCAGCGTCACCGCCAGCGAGGTCACGTAGGCGCCGTTCGCCAGGGTCGCTTGGCCGTAGAACGGCGCGCGGATGATGTTGAGCGCGTGGAACACCGGGTTGATGTGCATGACCACATCCAGCCAGGTGGGCACGCCGGACACCGGGAACAGGGCGCCCGACAGCATCCACAGCGGGAACAACAGCACCATCATGATGGCGTGGAAGCCCGAGGTGGTGCGCGAGCCCCAGGCGAGGAAAAAGCCCAGCGAGGCGAAACCGGCGCCGGTCAGGATGAAGCCCGCCAGCAGCGGCACCAGCGTGCCGGCGGTAAGCTTCAAGCCCAGGAAGGGGGCGGCGATGGTGAACAGCACCACCTGCACCAGGGCGATGAGGATCGAGCCCGAGACCTTGCCCAGCACGATGCCCAGCCGGTTCACCGGGGCCACCAGCACGCCCTGGAGGAAACCGGCGTCGCGGTCCTCGATGATGGTGATGCAGGAGAAGACGCTGGCGAACAGCATCATCATCACCATGACACCGGGATAGAAGTACTCCAGGTAGCTCATCTGCTCCATGCCCTGCGGCTTGAAGCTGCCGCCCATGCCGGCACCCAGGAACAGCCAGAACATCAAGGGCTGGGCCACGGCACCGACGACACGCTGGGGCTG
>DATJKV010000601.1:0-12750 GCA_035491155.1 Magnetospirillum sp.
GCGCGAGGGCGACCGCCTGACCGCCACCGCCGAGGAACGCCACCGCAGGGGCCGCAGCGGCACCTACGACGTCACTGTGACGAACCAGGAGGGCGAGGTTATTGCCTTGTTTCGCGGCCTGTGCCGGGTCATCGATGGAACCATTCTAGAATAAGGCAGTTGCGAAGCAACGCGCAGGCGAAGTAGACACGGGCAAAAGAGGGAGGCCCGTCACGTGACCGTCATCAATACCCGCCGCGTTCCGCCGCCGAGCAAGCTGCTTGAACCGATCGAGACTGCCAGCCGCGACGAGATCTCGGCGCTGCAGCTGAAGCGTCTGCAATGGTCGGTGCGTCACGCCTATGACAACGTCGAGCACTTCCGCAAGAAATGCGTGGTCAAGGGTGTCCATCCCGACGACCTGAAGACGCTGGCGGACCTCTCCAAGTTCCCCTTCACCACCAAGGACGACCTGCGCCAGACCTACCCCTTCGGCATGTTCGCCGTGCCCATGGATCAGGTGGCGCGCGTCCACGCCAGTTCGGGCACCACCGGCAAGCCCACGGTCGTCGGCTACACCAAGAACGACATCGACATGTGGGCCACGGTGATGGCACGCTCGATCCGCGCCGCCGGCGGCCGCCCCGGCGACAAGTGCCACGTGGCCTACGGCTACGGCCTGTTCACCGGCGGCCTGGGCGCCCATTACGGCGCCGAGAAGCTGGGCTGCACCGTCATCCCCATGTCGGGCGGCCAGACCGAAAAGCAGATCCAGCTGATCCAGGACTTCAAGCCCGAGATCATCATGGTGACCCCCAGCTACATGCTGGTGATCGCCGACGAGATGGAGCGGCTGGGGCTGGATTCGAAGGCATGCAGCCTGAAGATCGGCATCTTCGGCGCCGAGCCGTGGACCCAGGCCATGCGCAGCGAGATCGAGACCCGCATGGGCATCGACGCGGTGGACATCTACGGCCTGTCCGAGGTGGTCGGCCCCGGCGTCGCCAACGAGTGCATCGAGTCCAAGGACGGCCTGCACATCTGGGAAGACCATTTCTACCCCGAGATCATCAACCCCGAGACCGGCGAGGTGGTGCCCGACGGCGAATTGGGCGAGCTGGTGTTCACCAGCCTGACCAAGGAAGCCATGCCGGTCATCCGCTACCGCACCCGCGACCTCACCCGCCTGATGCCGGGTACCGCGCGCAGCTTCCGCCGCATGGGCAAGATCACCGGCCGCTCGGACGACATGCTGATCATCCGCGGCGTCAACGTCTTCCCCACCCAGATCGAGGAACTGATCCTGAAGGACGCCCGCCTGGCGCCCCACTACCAGCTGGAAGTGAACCGCGAAGGCCACCTGGACAGCCTGACGATCAACGTGGAGATGCGCCCCGACGCCTGGGAGCAGGCCCCCGCCGGCGCCGTGGCCAAGGACCTGAAGCACCACATCAAATCCTACATCGGCATTTCCACCGCGGTGAACGTGGTGGCGCCGGCCACCATCGAGCGGTCGCTGGGCAAGGCCAAGCGCGTGGTGGACAAGCGGCCGAAGGAATAGGCTTTGTCCTCTCCCGTTCGCGGGAGAGGACCCACCTCGGAAGCCCGTTACACTTTGTAACCCATTGCCCGGTTGACTCCCGCGTCGGTCTAGGGTGATCACTGCACTCATGCAGTCCAATCGCCTCGTCCTCGCCGCCGTGACCATCGCCGCCCTGGGCGGCGGTTGGTATTACATGTCCCACCGCAATGCCGACGCCCCCGCCCCGGTCGCTCAGGCAGCGGCGCAGCCGGTGGTGACCCGCGCGGTGGAGGCCCGCCCCATGCCCGTCCGGGTGACGGCAGTGGGCAACGTGCAATCGCTGTCGGTGGTGCCGGTGCGCCCCCGCGTCGAGGGCGAGATCATCAAGCTGCATTTCGTCGAGGGCCAGGAGGTCAAGGAGGGCGACTCGCTGTTCACCCTCGACTTCCGTGCCGCCGAAGCAGCACGCAAGCAGGCCGAGGCCAACCTGGCCCGCGACCGCGCCCAACTGGATCGGGCCAAGCGCGACCTGGATCGCTATACTGTCCTGCTGCAAACGGGCTCGGCCACGCGGCAGAAGGTCGAGCAGCTGACCTCGGACGTGGGTGTGTCGGAAGCGGCCATCAAAGCCGACCTTGCCAACATCGACAACGCCAAGCTGGCGCTGGAGTATGCCTTCATCAAGGCGCCCGTCGCCGGCCGCACCGGCACCATCAACGCCAAGCTGGGCGCGCTGGCCAAGACCGGCGATGCCCAGCCGCTGGTCACCATCACCCAGCTGCGCCCCATCACCGTGGCTTTCGCTGTGGCCGAGACCCACCTGCCCCGCATCCGCGCCGCCATGGCCGCCGGACCGCTGGAGGTGACGGTGTCGGCCGCCTCGGACCCCGGCTTGAACGCCATCGGCCGCCTCACCTTCGTGGATTCGGCCATCGACATCGCCTCGGGCACCATCGCCTTGAAGGCCACCTTCCCCAACGACGACACCCGGCTGTGGCCGGGCCAGTACGTCAACGTGGCACTGACGCTGGGCACCGAGGCCCAGGCGCTGACCGTGCCGGCGGAAGCGGTGCAGACCGGCCAGAGCGGCCAGTATGTCTTCGTAGTCACCCCCGAGGGAGCCGCCGAGATGCACCAGGTCTCCGTCGACCGCGTGCTCGACGGTGTGGCGGTGGTGACGTTCGGCTTGGGCGTCGGCGACAAGGTGGTGGTGGAAGGCCAGATGCGCCTGGGGCCGGGCATGAAGGTGGTTGAGAAGGCACCCGTCGCCGGGCCGAAATCATGAACCTGTCGGAAATCTTCATCCGCCGGCCCATCGCCACACTGCTGTTAACGCTGGCCCTGATCTTCGCCGGCATCGCCGGCTGGAGCCAACTGCCGGTGGCGGCGCTGCCCAACGCCGATTTCCCCACCATCGAGGTGACCGCCACCCTGCCGGGCGCCAGCCCGGAAAACATGGCGGCCTCGGTGGCCGCGCCCATGGAGCGCGAGTTCTCCACCATCGCCGGCGTCGAGGCCATCACGTCGTCCTCGGGCCAGGGCAACACCTCCATCACCCTGTCCTTCGTGCTGGACCGCAACATCGATGCCGCCGCGCAGGACGTGCAGGCGGCCATCGCGCGGGCCCAGAAGAAGCTGCCGGCCGAGATGACCACGCCGCCCAGCTTCCGCAAGGTCAATCCGGCCGATTCGCCGGTGGTGCTGCTGGCGCTGTCCTCGGCAACGCTGCCCATGTCCACCCTGGACCGCTACGCCCAGACCATCCTGATGCCGCGCATGTCGCGCCTGACCGGCGTCGCCCAGGTGCTGGTCTACGGCAGCCAGAAGTTCGCCGTGCGCGTCCGCCTCGACCCCGACGCGCTGGCATCGCGCGGGCTGACCATGGACGAAGTGTCCAAAGCGGTGACCGCCGCCAATACCAACTCGCCGCTCGGCGTACTGAACGGCCCGAAGCAGCAGATCACCCTGCAAGCCAACCCGCAGATGCCCGACGCGGCCTCCTTCGCCAATCTGGTGGTGGCATGGCGCGATGGCGCGCCGGTGCGCCTGAAGGACGTGGGCAGTGCCGTGGACAGCGTCGAAAACGACCGCACCGCGGCCTGGTACAACGGCACCCGCGCCATCGTGCTGGCGGTGCAGCGCCAGCCCGATGCCAATACCGTCGAGGTGGTGGACGCGGTGCGCGCCCTGCTGCCCAGCGTCCAGGCCGCCGTGCCGCCGACCGCCAAGATCGACGTCATGAACGATCGCTCGCAGTCGATCCGCGCCGCCATCGAGGACGTCCAGCTCACCTTCGGACTGACCGTGGCGCTGGTGGTGATGGTGATCTTCGTCTTCCTGCGCCGGCTGTCGGCCACCATCATCCCCGCCATCGCCATGCCGGTGTCGCTGGTGGCCACCCTGGGCGCCATGTCGGTGCTGGGGTTCTCGCTGGACAACATCTCGCTGCTGGGCCTGACGCTGGCGGTCGGCCTGGTGGTGGACGACGCCATCGTCATGCTGGAGAACATCCAGCGCCATGTGGACGAGGGCATGGGGCCGTTCGAGGCGGCGCTGAAGGGCGCCAAGGAGATCGGCTTCACCATCGTCTCCATCACCGTGTCGCTAATCGCCGTGTTCATCCCGATCCTGCTGATGGGCGGCGTCATCGGCCGCGTCTTCCACGAATTCGCGGTGGTGGTGACACTGTCCATCGTGCTGTCGGCGCTGGTGTCGCTGACGCTGACTCCCACCATGTGCGCCCGCTGGCTACGACCCGAGCACTCGGTCAAGGCCGGCCCGGTGGAACGCGCGCTGGAGCATGGATTCGACCGCATGCTGGCGGTCTACCGCGTCACCCTGGACTGGGTGCTGACGCACGGCTCGCTGATGGGCGTGGCGACGCTTGCCACCATCGGCGCCACCGTATGGCTGTTCGGCGCGGTGCCGAAGGGCTTCTTCCCCATCGAGGACACCGGCCAGATTCGCGTCAACACCGAGGCGGCGGAAGACATCAGCTTCGCCGCCCTGGCCGAGATGCAGAAGCGTGTCGCCGCCATCGTCCAGGCCGAACCGGCGGTGACGGCGGTGACCTCGGCGGTGGGCACCACGGGCTCGAACCAGGCCACCAATGCGGGCCGCATGTTCGTGCAGCTGTCCGCTCGCGGGGAGCGCCCGCCGGTGACCGAGGTGATCCAGCGCCTGCGCAAGGCGGTGGGCACCCAGCCGGGCGTGAACGTCTATTTCCAGCCGGTGCAGAGCCTGATCGTCGGCGGCCGCCAGTCCAAGGCCATGTATCAGTACTCGCTGGAAGGCATCGACCAGGACGAACTGTACGCCTTCTCCAGCCGCATCCAGGCGGCCATGGCGCATGACCCGCTGTTCCAGGACGTCAATTCGGACCTGCAGATCAAGAGCCCGCAGGCCATGGTGGACGTGGACCGCGACAAGGCGGCGGCGCTGGGCGTGCCGCTGGAGGACATCCGCTCGACGCTGTATTCCTCGTACGGCACCCGCCAGATTTCCACCATCTACACCCCGGCCGATTCCTATCAGGTCATCATCGAGATGGAGCCGCGCTACCAGGCGGACACCGCCGCCCTATCGCGGCTGAAGGTGCGCTCCAACGCCGGCCAGCTGGTGGCGATGGACACGGTGGCGTCGATCCGCCGCCAGGTCGGGCCGCTCACCGTCAACCACCAATCCCAGCTGCCGGCGGTGACCATCTCGTTCAACGTCGCCCCCGGCCATTCCCTGGGCGAGGCGGTGGAACGCATCAGCCAATTGCAGACCGCCACCAGCATGCCGCTGGGCATCAACCCCAGCTTCGCCGGCACCGCCAAGGTGTTCCAGGATTCCATGCGCAATCAGGGCTTCCTGCTGCTGGGCGCAGTGCTGGTGATCTACGTGGTACTGGGCGTGCTGTACGAGAGCTTGATCCACCCGGTGACCATCCTCTCGGGCCTGCCCTCGGCGGCGGTGGGCGCGCTGGTGACGCTGATGCTGTTCGGCCAGGAGCTGTCGGTGATCGCCATGATCGGCATCCTGATGCTGATCGGCATCGTCAAGAAGAACGCCATCATGATGATCGACTTCGCCATGGAGGCGCAGCGCCACCAGGGCCTGGCCCCGCAGGAGGCCATCCGTCAGGCCTGTCTGCTGCGCTTCCGCCCGATCATGATGACCACCATGGCCGCCATCATGGGCACCCTGCCCATCGCGCTCGGCCAGGGCGCGGCGGCCGAGCTGCGCCAGCCGCTGGGCCTGTCGGTGGTGGGCGGCCTGGTGGTCAGCCAGATGCTGACGCTCTACATCACCCCCGTCTTATACCTGTGGTTCGAGCGTCTGCGCCTTTATGCCCGTGGCCGCAAGGAGGCCAAGGCCGGCCTGGGCGCGGCGGCGGAATAGTCACGAAAGCTTCGTTTGAACCGCAGGCGCCGTCGGCATATCCCTGTGCCCGTTTTTCCGAGGACACAGAGTCATGGACGACGAATTCCATCACTGCCCGGCCTGCGGCCGCCGTACCCGCCACCGTGTCAGCCGCGACCGCAAGCTGACCCCGGTGCTATGGTGCCAAAGCTGCTTCCACGTGCATATGGAGGCTGCGCCGGACAAGAAGGAACGAGCAGGGGAACAAGCCGCCTGACCCGCGGCTTGGCATCCCGAGCGGAGGCGAGGAATTCCTGGAGGGGGAAGTTCCTCGCCGATGCCCTCCAAAGGATAAGGGCGGCCCCACGGCCGCCCTTTCCTTTTTCTACTTCTCGAAGATCACCAAAGATTAAGCGTTATGGGTACGCGCGCCATCAGGCGGACATCGGGGGCATCGGTGGTCACGCCCACGCCGACCGAGACGTTGAGCGCAGCATTGTCGGCCATCTGCCAGTTCACGCCGAAGGTCAGCGACCCCACCGACAAGGTAGACGACTTGGCGGTGCCGTCCGAGAACGTGGTCGTCGTCTTCATGATCCAGTCGTGCTGGTAGCCGATGGACAGCGAGACCTTCTCGTTGAGCGCCAAACCCATGCCGACGCCGAAGCGGATGGCGTCACCCGGATCGACCTTTTCGACGAAGCGCGTCCCGATCTGCTTATTGACGTCGGCCTGCATGTTCCACAGGTAGCCGATGTTGGCGTAGAATACCGCCGGGTCCGAGGGGGCGATCACCGTCAGCGACGGCTCCAGGCCCCACGAGCCGGAACCGGTCGCCAGCTCCCTCGCCACACCGAACTGATCATAGGAGACGTCGTAAGGGCTGGTGCCGGTGGCGCTTTTGGCGCGGAAGTTGCCGACGAACACCGGCCATTTGCCGGTCCCGTCATTGAACTGGTAGTGCAGCGCGCCTTCGACGTCGCCCAGCCCATGGTCGGACAGGCTGACCGTCTCGTTGGCGCCGCCCGCGTCGATGAGCGTGTTGGTGCTGGAATCGTTGCGGTACATGTAGGGGATGCGGGCCTCGGCCTCCAGCCGGTCGGTAAGCCCCAGCCGCAGCCCGAGCGTTCCGGTGATGGCGTCGCGATTAGCCTGTTTCGCCTCGATGGCACCGACCAGGAAGGTGTTCAATATTTGCACGCCGCCGAAGGCGAATTGGTTCTGGCTGCTGTGGCTGTATTCGATGCCGGGCTCGATGACCAAAGCCCCCTTGCGGGTCAGCACGCCGGGAATATCGATTGCCGCGGGGATGTCAGCGCTGGCGGTGTTCTGCTGGCTTGTCTCGGCCACTGCCTGCTGCGGAGCCGGCTGGGGCTGGGAAACCGCGGGCCGAACCGGCTGCGGCGGCGCGGGCGGCTCGACCGCAGCCTGGACCGGTTGCTGCTGGGGTGCGGGCTCCTCGACGGTGGCGGGGGCCGATACGGGCACCGCCTGTTCGGCGAACGCCGCCTGTGGAACCTGTTGCCGCTCCGTAGCCGCGGGCTGAACCACGGCGGGCAAGGTCTCGGGCTCGTCAGCGGGGATTTCCACGATCAGGGGTTCGGCACCATCCTCATCTACCGGTCCGGCCCAGGCGGTCCCCGCCATCAACGCCAGCACGGCGGTGGCACCCAACAATCCAGAGCGGCTCATTAGTCTCACCTCGCACCGCGACAGTGAAAGCGAACATAATCGGTTGGCCGGACGGGCGGTTTTTCTCTTCCGCCCTATAGGACCAAGGCCAAAGCCTCTATGCCGACCAAGCTCTCGAACGGAGGCCCTGCCCTACGGGAGAGCCCCAACGCGCGCACCGGCACCCCGAAAGATAGCTGAACGCATCTGCCGGCTTCTGCGACACTCTGGCCCGCTTGGGGGAAAGCGGAGAGTCGTCACCGTGTATGTCGAAATCGTCGACGAGCCGTCACTCACCAAGGAAATGATCGCCAGCCTGGGCAACGACGCCCTGGCCAATTTCATCATGGAGCAGGCGCGGCACGACCCGTCCTTATTGGAACGGCTGCGCCCGGCGTTGAAACGCCTCGCCCGGGCCGGCGAGCAGCCGACCATGATCGGCGACAGCCCAGCCATGAAGCGCCTGCTGGCCGCCATCGCCAAGATCGCCGTGACCAACGCGCCGGTGCTGATCACCGGCGAGTCTGGTACCGGCAAGGAACTGGCGGCGGTGTCCATCCACCAGCGCTCGTTGCGCGCCGCAGGCCCCTTCGTGCCCATCAACTGCGCAGCCCTGCCCAAACACCTGATCGCCAGCGAGCTGTTCGGCCACGAGAAGGGGGCCTTCACCGGCGCCGACCAGCGCCGCATAGGCCGCCTCCAGGCCGCCGATAGGGGCACCGTGTTCCTGGACGAGATCGGCGACCTGCCGCTGGACCTCCAGGCCCATTTGCTGCGTTTTCTGCAGGAACACACCATCGACCGGGTGGGTGGCGTGCAGCCCATCAAGGTGGACGTGCGAGTGGTCGCCGCCACCAACATGGCCCTGCGCAAGGCGGTGGCCGAGGGCCGGTTCCGCGAGGACCTTTATTTCCGCCTCAACGTGCTGACGCTGACCATGCCGCCCCTGCGCGAGCGGGCCGAGGACGTGGACCAGTTGACCGCCTATTTCATCGCCAAATTCGCCCGTGAGGCCGACAAGGGCGTGCTGGGCTTGACACCCGAGGCCACCCGGCTGGTGCGGCGCTATCCCTGGCCGGGCAACGTCCGCGAACTGATCGCCACCATCCGCCGCGCGGTGGTGATGGCCGACGATACCCTGATCACGCCCGCGGACCTGGATCTGGCGGCAGCCGATGGCGAGGGTTCGGGGAGCGACGGCTCGCTCGGCTCGGCCCGCCGAGGGGCCGACGAGACGCTGATCCGCCGCGCCCTCGCCGGCAACCGCCACAACATCACCCGCACCGCCGAGCATCTGGGGGTGTCGCGGATGACGCTGTACCGCCTGCTGGAGAAGTATGGCATCCCGGTACGCCCCCGATAGGGCGGATACCGCATTGATCGAATGACGTAGGTAAGTATGATCGGCGGATGCGCACTTTGGCCTCCGCCCTGTTTACCCTGTCATTGCTCCTCGCCGCCGTCGAGGCGCGGGCCGGCGACGGCGAACGCCTTCTGGCCGCCACCCACGAGGAATGGCAGGACCTGGCCGAAGCCATCATTGGCGCCAATGCCGCCGCGCAAGGCCCCGATCCGCTGACCACCCCCATGGTGCTGTGCGAGGAGGCTGGCTGCGTCCAGACCGGCGCGCAGGCCCTGACACCGGCCGAGGCGGCCCGCCTGCGCGGCCTGTTTGCCGACGGAGAGGACAGCCCGGCCGCCGAACGCACCCGCATCCGCAAGGCCATCGCCCTGTACGAGACCCTTATCGGCACCCGCAACGGCACCTGGCGCGACCACCCCGGCAATGAGCGCGAATACCCCGACGAGCCCGGCCAGTTGGACTGCATCGCCGAATCGGTCAACACGCTGACCTATCTGTCACGCCTCGCCCATGCCGGCCTGCTGAACCACCACCAGGTCGGCAGCTTCATCCACCGCTATACGGTCGTGCTGCAACACGTGGCGGTGGACATCGTCGAGACCGGAACCGAAGACCGCTATGCGGTGGATTCCTGGGTGGGCGCCAATGGCGAGGAGCCCGAGCTGCTTCCCTATGCGGATTGGCGCTGGGAGTGGGGCGTTTAAGGCCGTCTCGCCGTCCCTTTTTACGCCTTAGGGCCTCTCTTGGTACCGAGGCGCATCATCATGGATATCATGCCAATCGGCTTTGGACCCCACGAAGATATGGGCGGACACCTTCGCATCGATCGGCGTGTCCAACGTGCCGATGCGTACACGCACCGTCTCGGGCATGTTCTCGCGCTTGGCGATGATGGGTGAACCACAGGTGCCGCAAAACACGCGGTGAACCCCGGCCTCAGTGCGGTAGGTGCGTACCCCCTCAGCCCCCTTCACAATGCGGAAATCGGAGGCAGCGACCGGCGACACCGCTGCAAAGGCAGAACCATTTGCTTTTCGGCAGCGCGAGCAATGGCAATAGACGATAGGACCAAGCTGGCCGTTGATCTCGTATTCGACAGCTCCACAGAGACAACTACCTTTGTACACGGGATTTTCCTTGGCACGGCACGCCCTAACGGCGGCACAGGATGTCTGGGATGCCCTTCTGAAAAACGCAGGTCGATCTCGGGCTGACCGATGATTGGCACATATGATAGGCATCACCCCGGCCAAGAAAAAAGCCCCGCCTTTTCAGGCGGGGCCAGATGCGTTCCGAAGGAGTCTTCTTACTTCTTGTGAACCGCGTTCCAGGTTTCGTTCAGCTCGCGCTCGGCGTTGAACGCACCCTGCGGCAGCTTGTGGGCGACGCCCTTGTGGCAATCGATGCAGGTCTTGCCTTCCTCGATGGCCTCGTCGTGACGGATCTGGGCGCGCTTTTGCTGGCGGGACAGGTCGAAGGCCGAGAAGCTGTGGCAGTTCCGGCATTCGCGCGAATCCGTCTCCTTCATGCGGGTCCATTCGTGCTTGGCCAGCTCCAGGCGCTTGGCCTCGAACTTTTCGCGGGTATCGATGCTGCCCAGGATCTTATGCAGAACCTCGTTGGAGGCCTGGATCTTGCGCTTGATCTTGTAGAACCACGGCTTGGGCACGTGGCAGTCCGGGCAGGTGGCGCGCACGCCCGAGCGGTTGGAATCGTGGATGGTGCCGCGGTACTCGCGATAAACGTTCTGCTCCATCTCGTGGCAGGTGGTGCAGAACGCCTCGGAGTTGGTCAGCTCCATGGCGGTATTGAAACCGCCCCAGAAGATCACGCCGGCGGCGAAGCCCACCACCAGAAGCGCGCCCAGCGACCACCGCCCCGAGGGCTTGGTGAGCAGGCCGAGCGCCTGGCGCAAGAGGCCCGGTTTGGCGCTGTTGTTGTCCATGGTCATGGCCGTGGTCCTTTCGCGGTCGTCAGCGGTTGGTGACGGCCGGCTGGAACTTGTTCTCCACCAGCGGCTTGGCGTCGACCTGCGGCACGTGGCACTGGGTGCAGACGTAGCGGTTGCCGTTGACGGTGTCCTGACGCACGCCGTTGCGGTCGATGTAGTGCAGGTCCGAGATCTTCGGCGCCTTCTCCTGGTCTGAATAGGGCCATTCGTGGCAGCGCAGGCACTGGTTGACCTTTAGGTCGATCTCGTACTTGTCGGTCTGGTGCGGCACCAGCGGCGGCTGCTGGCGATAGGCGCGCTCGTGCTTGACGCCGTCCTGCACCTTGTAGGCCTCGGGCGCCTTGTCGGGGGCGGTGACCGCCTGCCCGCGCAGGCCCTTCAGCTCCTCGGCGCCCACATTTTGCGGTCCCAGGCCGAGGCCGAGGGCCAGGCCCAGGGCGACGGCGACAGCCATGATCTTGGTCTTCACAGCACTCACTCCCCTTGCAGAACGTCATTGGTGGTGGCCGGGACCCGGTTGCCGAACCGGGTGCCGAACCGGAAGACTTGTTTCGGGCACACGTCGATGCAGCGCCCGCAATTGCTGCAGTCGCTGGACAGGATGACGGGGCCCACTCCCTTGGCCTCGCCCCGCAGCGCCGGCGCGATCACCTGGCGTTCGGGGCAGACCTTGAAGCAATCCATGCAATCGTCGCAGGCACGGCGGTTGTCGGCGCGCACCCGCAGCAACCCCTTCGCACCGATCAGGCCGTAGAAGGCGCCCACCGGGCACAGCGAGCCGCACCAGCCGCGTGCGGCGATGCCGAGGTCGAACAGAAATACCGCAGCCACCACCAGCAGGCCGGCGCCGCCGGCCAGGATCGAGCCGGTGACCAGGGCGCGGTGCAGGATGGTGATGGGGTTGACCAGCTCCCACACGATGGTTCCGGTCAGCGCCGATCCCGCCAGCACGCCAGCCAGCAGCCACAGGCGCAGGCGGCGGTCGAGGGCGATGGTCTCCTTGATGCCGAGCTTGGCGCGCGCCCAAGCGGCAAAATCGGTGACCAGGTTGATCGGGCAGGCCCACGCGCAGAAGGCGCGTCCGCCCACGACGGCGTAGAGCGCCAGCACGATGGCGGCGCCGATCAGTGCCGCCTTTTCCAGCCGATGACCGGCCAACAGGCTTTGCAGGGCGATCAGCGGATCGGTAAGCGGCAGCACGCCGAGCGTCAGGCTGGAAGCCAGCGTGCCCTTGGTGATCCACACGTGGAGCAGCGGCCCCGACAGGAACAGGCCGAGGAACCCCAGCTGGGCGGCACGGCGGGCGATCAGCCACTTCATGGCTTGAACTCCTTGAAGCCGCCATTACCGGTGCGCTCGAGGCCGGGCAAGCCCTGCTCCATGCCGCGGATGGGCAGTTGCAGGTTGTCGTCGATCAGCGCCTTGCCGGCCTTCTCCTTTTCCTTCCATCCCAGGCGGTAGTGCTTGCCGAGCTGGCCCACCGCCTGCTCGTGCGGCAGCACCTTGATGGCGGCCTCGTCCAGCACGCAGGCCTTCTCGCACTTGCCGCAGCCGGTGCACTTGTCGGAATGCACGGTGGGAATGAAGAAGGCGTGCTTGCCGGTGCGCTCGTTGTGATGGATCTCCAGGCTGATGGCCTGGTCCGACAACGGGCAGACGCGATAGCAGACGTCGCACCGGAGGCCCAGGTAGTTCAGGCAGGTTTCGTGGCCCACCAGCACCGCCACGCCCATATGGGCCTGTTTGATGTCGGTGAGCGACTTGTCCAGCGCCCCCGTGGGACAGGCGGCGACGCAGGGGATGGTTTCGCACATCTCGCACGGCACGTTGCGCGCCGTGAAGAAGGGCGTGCCGAGGTGGGGGCCATCCCCCACCTCAGACAGCTTCAGGGCGTCGTAGGGGCAGTCGCGGACACAC
>DATJKV010000602.1:0-6223 GCA_035491155.1 Magnetospirillum sp.
TCTGTCCGATGCCGTGCCGACACCGCTGTTCGACACCCAGGTGGCGGCCATGGTGTGCGGCTTCGGCGATTCGGTCGGCTATGAGACGCTGGCCAGCCAGCTGGCCAAGGCCCGCATCGACAAGTCCATGCGCTTCACCGACTGGTCGCTGCGGCCGTTGACGGAAAAGCAGGTCCAGTACGCGCTGGCCGACGTGACCCACCTGCGGGTGGCCTACGAGAAGCTGGTGAAGAAGCTGGAGAAGAATGGCCGGCTGGAATGGCTGACCGAGGAAATGGCCGAGCTGACCCATCCCGGCACCTACCGCACCAATCCCGAGGACGCCTGGCGGCGCCTGAAGCCACGCTCCTCCAGTCCCAAGTTCCTGGCGGTGCTGAAGGAGCTGGCGGCGTGGCGCGAGCGCGAGGCGCAGGAGCGCGACATTCCGCGCCAGCGCATGCTGCGCGACGAGACCCTGATGGAGATCGCCGCCCATCATCCCGCCAACGTGGCCGAATTGGGCCGCACCCGCGGCCTGGGCAAGGGCCAGGTGGAAGGCAAGATGGGCTTGGCCATCCTGGACGCGGTCAAGCGCGGCCTGGATCTGCCCGAAGACCAGATTCCCAAGCCGCCGGAGCGTATCGAGCTGCCGCGTGGCCTTGGCCCCGTGGTGGACCTGCTGAAGGTCCTGCTGAAGATGAAGTGCGACGAGCACGGCGTGGCCCAGAAGCTGGTAGCCAACGTGGCCGACATCGAAGCCATCGCCGCCGACGACGATGCCGACGTGCCTGTCTTGCACGGCTGGCGCCGCGAGCTGTTCGGCGCGGACGCCCTAGCGCTCAAGCACGGCCGGCTTGGACTGGGCTTCTGCACCGATGGCCGCAAGCTGCGGCTGGTTCCGCTGGAGCCGGTGGAAGCACCCGCCCACGCCCTCGACGCCGACTAGGTGGCGCCGACCAGATGGCGCCGCCTCGCTATTCCGACGTCGAGACACAGGCCCGGCAAGCCGCAATCGCTGCCCTGAAGGCCGGTGGCTCGCCGGCCGACGCCGCCCGCGCCGCCATCGACGCGGCGGAGGCCTTCCTGCCCATGGTCATCGCCGCCGTGGGTCTGCAGGAGCAAATGGCCGCCATCCAGTGCGGCGCTGGTTGCTATCAATGCTGCCACCAGCTGGTCGGCGTCACCGTGGCCGAGCTGGAATTGGTCAAGTCCGCCGTGGATACCCTGCCCGAGCCGGTGCGCAGCGCCACCCGCGCCCGCATCGCCGACATGGCCCAGCGCGGCAGCGGGCTCGACCAGGCCGGATGGTGGCAGGCCAAGCTGCGCTGCCCGCTGCTGGACGATGAAGGCCGCTGCCAGGTCCATGCGGCGCGCCCCCTGCCCTGCCGGGCCATGAATTCCTCCAACGCCGAGACCTGCCGCCGCTCCTTTGCCGGCGAACGCCTGCAGATTCCCATCCTGGCCGCCCAGCACCGCAGCTACGGCCACGCCCAGTTGGGCCTGGCCCAGGCGCTGGCCGAGTGCAAGCGCGACACCACCGTCGTCAATCTGGCGCTGGGACTTTCCTAGACAATCTGAATGTCCGCCGCCGCCACCGGGTCGCCCTGGATGGTGGCGATCACCACCGGCTCGGCCTGCCCGCCCGGCTCCCACAGCAGGTGGTGGCTGGCGGCATCGAAGGCGACGGCGCCGGTGGGCACGGCGGCGTGGTCGATCTGGATCTTGTCCAGGCCGGTCTGGAAGTCGCGGATGGTATCGCCGAAATCCAGCCGGTCGTTATAGATGAACGTGTCAGCCCCACCGCCGCCGCGCAGAATGTCGGCGCCGACTCCGCCGGTAATGCGATTGGGACCGGCATCACCGGTGATGTTGTCGGGCGACAGCGAGCCGATGACATTCTCGATGCTGATCAAGTGGTCGATGGCACCGCCGGAATCGACGGCCAGACCCGATTGCAGGCTGACCCGCACCGGGCCGCCACCGGAATAATCGGCGGTGTCGTTGCCGGGGCCGCCGTTCAGGGTGTCCGCCCCCGGTCCGCCCACCAGGATATCGTCACCGCCGCGCCCGTTCAGAATGTCGTCGCCCTTGCCGCCTTCCAGACGGTTGGCGCCGTCGTCGCCGCTGAGGTGGTCGTTGAAGTCAGTGCCGATGGCGCCGACGATGGCGATCAACCGGTCATGGCCGCCGTCCCATTCAGTGGCGCTGCCGGCGGCCAAGTCCACCACCACGCCCCCCTGCTCGCCGGCCCAGCTGGCATAGGCTCCGTCCTTGCCGCCGTCCAGGGTGTCGTCACCCAGCTGGCCGTTCAACAGGTCGAGTCCGGCGCCGCCGATCAGGACGTTGTTGTTGTCGTCGCCAGTCAGGGTATCGCCGAATACCGAACCGGTGACGTTCTCGACGTTCTGCACGAACTGGAAGGTGCCGTTGAAATTGACCGAGGAGGTGGACAGATCCACGCTCACCGGCCCTTCGGCAACGCCGAACGACAACGTGTCGATGCCCGGCCCGCCATTGTAGGTCTGAAAGCCCGGCCCGCCTTCCAGCAGATCATTGCCGATGCCGCCGTCCAACTGGTCGTTGCCGCCACCACCGAACAGCACGTCGTCGCCACGGAAGCCCTGGATGTGCTCATCGGCCGGGGTGCCGATCAGCACGTCGTTGCCCTGGGTGCCATTGATCTCGATGGGTTGGGTCGACGGGAAGGGCTCGGTGCTGCTGCCCGTGCTTGCGCCAGTGGCGGCGCCCGGCGACGAAGACGCCCCACCACCCGACGAGGACGGCACCGACCCGGCGCCCACCGCGCCGGAAGGAGGCAGGGATTGGGCCATGGCGGCAACTCCTTCGGGGATCACTGAAGGAGAGGTGGCGCGGGGGCGAGGATTACACCATTGCTCTTAAGAGGTCACCCGACCCGGCGGAACACCAGGTCGGAGCAATCGAGAACCTTGGCCAGGCGATCGAAGGTCCGGTCGTTTTCGATGGCGAAGGCGGGATTGCCGGCCGGGACTTCCAGGACCAACTCGCCGTTGTCGGTGTACAGCCGGGTCTCACGCAGCAGATTGGGAGCGCCGCCCGACAGGGTATGGGCGAGACGCAGGGCCAGCCCGATGACGCGGCAGCGCTGGACGCGTGCCTCGTCCAACAACTGAAGCGCCATCTCGGCATGCGGACTGTCGTCGTCGCCCTGATAGCGGTGGAAAATGACATAGGCGATGGCCGCGCGATCGCGGTGGGCGACGCCCATGAAGGGCAGGCGCAGGATGCGCAGGAAAGCCTGCTCGGCACGGTAATCGGGATGCTCGTTCCAGAAGATGTCCGACACCAGGCAGGCCGCGTGGCGCAGGCGGGCGCGCTCAGGCGGCTCGTTGGGGAACAGCGGCGCCATCCACGCCATCAGCTCGTCGCCGTGCTCGGGGAAGCGCGAGTTCATCAGCGCCATCTGCCGGCAGACCGACAGCAACGGGTCCTCGTGCCGCAAGCGTTCAGGCAAGCGGCGGAAGAACTGGCCCTCGCGCATGCCGTAAATGGAGAACACCAACTGGCTGGGCTGGCAGGCGCGGATCACCTTCTCCAGGGTCAGCGCCGCCAGCGGCAGGCTGGCGACACGCCGCTTCGACACGCCGGGCACCTTTTCCAGCGACTTCTTGGATTGGGACGACACCAGTTCGACGATTCGCAGGGCCTCGCGGGCGTCGAGGGCGAAATTGTCCAGCACCGTCAACGGGTGGTGAGTCTGGGCGATACAGATGCGGGCGATGGCGCGCCAGGCGCCACCCACGGCATACAACCGGCGCCCCTTGCCTTCCTTGGCGAAGGTCACCGCCCTCAAATGGCGATCGATGATCTCGCCGGCCTTGACCTTATCGTCGCCCGAGGCTTCCGACAGACGCAGCACGCCCAGCGGCATGGTGACATGCTCGCCGAAATCGCCGTTCTGTACGGTGACCAGTTCCAGCGAGCCGCCACCCAAATCGGCGACGATGCCGTCGGCGTCGGGGGTGCCACACAGCACGCCCATGGCGGCCCCCTTGGCCTCCTGACCGCCGGACATGACCTTGATCTCGACGTGGTAGCGCTGCTCGATGGTGCGCACGAAATCCTCGCCGTCCGAGGCATCGCGCACCGCCGCCGTGGCCAGGATGTCCAGGCGTTCCACCTGCATGGCACGGCTCAGCGCAACGAAGCGGCCCACCACCGCCACCGCCTGGGCCACGCCAGCCGGATTCAGCCGGCCGCTGGCACCCATGCCCTGGCCCAGCGCACACACCGCCTTTTCGTTGAACAGCGGCACCGGCACGCGGGAAGCCCCGTCATAGACGCACAGGCGAATGGAATTGGAGCCGATGTCGATGATTCCGACCGGCTCCTGGCGGCGTTTGAACTTCATGGCCTTTAGGCGTCCTTACCCAATACGAGCTTGGGCTTGCGGCCCTTCTCCAGCGCGCTGCCGCGACCCGACAGGCTGGGGTTGGTCATGAAATAGGTATGGGCGTTGAAGCCGGTCTCGCCCACCGCCATGCGGGTGTAGGTGCCGTCGGGGCCGAGGATCCAGCTCTGCTCGTTGTCCTTGAGATTGGCCACCATGATCTGTTCGAGGATCTGCCGGTGTACGGTGGGATTTTCGATGGGCACCAGGGTTTCCACGCGCCCGTCCATGTTGCGCTGCATCCAATCGGCCGAGGAGATGAACACCTTGGCCTGGCGCGACGGCAGCCGGGCCCCATTGCCGAACACCACGATGCGCGAGTGCTCGAGAAAGCGACCGACGATCGACTTGACCCGGATGTTGTCGGACAGGCCGGGCACGCCGGGACGCAGGCAGCAGATGCCGCGCATGACAAGATCGATCTGCACGCCGGCTTGGGAGGCGCGGTACAGCGCGTCGATCAGCGCCGGATCGACCAGAGAGTTCATCTTGGCCCAGATGGCCGCCGGCTTGCCGGCCTTGGCGTTCTCGGCCTCGACCTCGATCAGGTTGAGCAGCTTCTTCTTCAGGCCCAGCGGGGCGATGGTCAGCTTCTCCATCTGCGCGGGGACGGCATAGCCGGTCATGTAATTGAACGCCTTGGCGGCGTCCAAAGTCAGCTTGGGGTCCGAAGTGAAGAAGGACAGGTCGGTGTAGATCTTGGCGGTGATGGGGTGGTAGTTGCCGGTGCCGTAGTGCACATAGGACACCAGCCCGCCCGCCTCGCGCCGCACCACCAGACTGATCTTGGCGTGGGTCTTCAGTTCCAGGAAACCGAACACCACCTGGGCGCCCGCCGCCTCCAGGTCGCGCGCCCAGCGGATGTTGGCCTCCTCGTCGAAGCGGGCCTTCAGTTCCACCATGGCGGTGACCGACTTGCCGGCCTCGGCCGCCTCCACCAGCGCCTTGACGATGGGGCTGTCCTTGGAGGTGCGATAAAGGGTCTGCTTGATGGCGACCACGTTGGGGTCGCGCGCCGCCTGACGAATGAACTGCACCACCACGTCGAAGCTTTCGAACGGGTGATGGACCACGATGTCCTTCTTGCGGATGGCGGCGAAGCAGTCGCCGCCGAAGTCGCGCACACGCTCGGGGAAACGGGCGTTGTAGGGCGGGAACAGCAGGTCCGGCCGCTCGTCGGTGATCAGTTGCTTGGTGTCCACCAAACCGATGGAGGATTCGAACTCGTACACGTCGCTCTCGGCCACGTGCATTTCGGCGATCACCAGATGCTTCAGTTCCTCGGGGATGCCGGCATTGAAGGTCAGGCGGATGACGTGGCCACGGCGGCGGCGCTTCAACGCCGATTCGAACACGCGCACCAGGTCTTCCGCTTCCTCGTCGATGTCCATCTCCGAGTCGCGGATGACGCGGAACATGCCGTGGCCTTCCATGCCGAAGCCAGGGAACAACCGGTCGAGGAACTGCAATACCAGCGTTTCCAGGGGCACGAAGCGGATGGCCTCGCCCGGCAGGCGGATGAACCGCTCGATCTGCTGCGGCAGCGGCACCAGCGCGCGCAGCACTTCTCCGTCATCCCTGCGGAACAGGTGCAGCACCAGGGCGATGCCGGCATTGGGAATGAACGGGAACGGGTGCGCCGGGTCGATGGCCAGCGGGGTGAGCACCGGGAAGATGTGCTCCATGAAGCGGGTTTCCAGCCACTTCAGGTCGGCCTTGGTGAGCTCGTCCGCCTCGACCACGGCGATGCCGGCCTCGCGCAACTCGGTCTTCAGCTCGGACCAGCAACGCTTCTGCGCGGCCAACAACTCGCTC
>DATJKV010000603.1:0-2106 GCA_035491155.1 Magnetospirillum sp.
CACGCCACCGGCACCTTGCCGCTGGCCAGCGCCAGCAGCAGCAGGGCCAGGCCGACGACCCCCGCCGGCATCGGCAGCCCCAGACGGCGTACCGCCAGGTCACACGCCCACCAGATCGCCACCACCAGCCCCACCTGGAGCCAGCGGCTGCGGCGCAGCAGGATGCGGCTTCGCTTCATCATCATGGCCATCACTCCGTGGATGACACTGTTGTAGCCCCGGGCTAAACATGAAGAAAATGAATTGCATGAATGAAATTCATGCTGATTAGGAATAATGATGGATTTACGGACGCTTAGAGCCTTCGTCGAGGTGGTGCGCCAGGGCGGATTTTCGCAGGCGGCGAAGGTGGTGCACGCCACCCAGCCGACCGTCAGCAAGGCGGTGAAACAGCTGGAGGACGAGTTGGGCGCCCCCCTGCTCGACCGCCTCGGCCACCGGGTGCAGCTGACCGCCATGGGCGAGGCGGTCTACCGCCGTGCCGTCACCATGCTGGCCGAACGCGAGCATCTGGTCGCCGAACTGGCCGAACTGCGCGGACTCAAACGCGGCCGCCTGCGCCTGGGCCTGCCGCCCTTGGGCAGCTCCATCCTGTTCGCGCCGCTGGTGGCGCATTTTCGCAGCCGTTACCCCGGCATCGACATCCAATTGCTGGAACACGGCAGCGTGCGGCTGGAGCAGGCGGTACTGGCGGGCGAGGTGGAATTGGCGGTGACGCTGCTGCCGGTGGCCGAGCAGTTCGACTGGCAGCCGGTGCGCGACGAGCCCATGGCCGTCCTGTTGCCACCCGGCCACCGCCTGGACGGGTGCGCGGCAGTGCGGCTAACCGACCTGGCCGACAGCCCGTTCATCCTGTTCGAAGGCGGTTTCGCCCTTAATCACCTGATCGAGGAGGCCTGCGGCCGGCGCGGTTTTTCCCCGCGCGAGGCGGCACGCAGCAGCCAGGCGGATTTCATCATCGCCCTGGTGGCGGCGGGGCTGGGCATCGCCCTGCTGCCCCACTTCACCGTGAATCAAAGGGGGCACGCCCCGGTGCACATGGCGCTGCTGGACGAGGACGATCTGCGCTGGCGGGCGGCGTTGGTGTGGCGCCGGGGGGCCACCCTGTCGCCGGCGGCACGGGCTTGGCTGGCTTTGGTGGGCGAGGCGGCGGCCTGAATTTGGGGTTATGCTCCAAAGGTGGCGGAGACAGTTCGTTGTCTCCCCCGTCTGAGCCTGCTATATGAACTGCTGTGATCGACGGGGCTCCCGATTCGAGCTGACCCGTTTTCCCAGCGCGTGACAGACAAGCTCCGCGCACCAACATCATCCGGATGTTTCCCATGGCCCGACGCAGACAGATTTACGAAGGCAAGGCCAAGGTCCTTTTCGAAGGCCCCGAGCCCGGCACCCTGGTCCAGTACTTCAAGGACGACGCCACCGCCTTCAACAACAAGAAGAAGGGCACCATCACCGGCAAGGGCGTGCTCAACAACCGCATCAGCGAATACCTGATGCTGAAGCTGGGCGAGATCGGCATCCCCACCCACTTCGTGCGCCGCCTCAACATGCGTGAGCAGCTGGTGCGCGAGGTCGAGATCATCCCGCTGGAAGTGGTGGTCCGCAACATCTCGGCCGGTTCGCTGGCTCAGCGCTTCGGCCTGTCGGAAGGCACCCCGCTGCCGCGCTCCATCGTCGAGTACTACTTCAAGTCCGACGCCCTGGGCGACCCCATGGTGTCGGAAGAGCACATCACCGCGTTCGGCTGGGCCACCACCCAGGATCTGGACGAGATCATGTCGCTCAGCCTGCGGGTCAACGACTTCCTGGTCGGCCTGTTCCTCGGCATCGGCATCCGCGTGGTGGACTTCAAGCTGGAGTTCGGCCGCCTGTACAACGGCGACGACATGCAGATCGTCCTGGCCGACGAGATCAGCCCCGACAATTGCCGTCTGTGGGACCTGAAGACCGGCGAGAAGATGGACAAGGACCGCTTCCGCCGTGACCTCGGCAACGTCGAGGAAGCCTATCAGGAAGTGGCCCGCCGCCTCGGCATCCTGCCCGAAGGAGGTCCCCGCGACCTCAAGGGCCCGGCGACCATGCAGTAAGCGAAGGAAGAAGACGTGA
>DATJKV010000604.1:0-3501 GCA_035491155.1 Magnetospirillum sp.
ATCGAGATTTCCGACGCGCCCGGCACATTGGCCAAGGTTTCCAGCCTGATCGGCGCCAATGGCGGCAACATCCTGGAGGTCTATCACCAGCGCCTGTTCCAGGACGTGCCGGTGAAGTACGCCGAACTGGACGTGGTGGTCGAGGCCACCGACACCGACCACTTGCACGCCATGATTGAGGCGTTGATCGGCGCCGGCTACGCCACCCGGCTGCTGGGTTCCAGCGCTGCCGACGGCAGCTGAAACGAAAAAGGGCGCCCTACGGCGCCCTTGTCGTTTTAGGCCCCGGTGGCCGGCGGTGGCGGCGGACCGTAATCCACGTAGGCGCCACGGAAATACACCAGCGGCGCACCGCCTTCCTGATGGTTCAGGCGCTCGACCTCGCCGATGAAAATCTGGTGATCGCCGCCCTCGACGGCGTTGACCAGCTTGCATTCCAAGGCGGCGATGCAGCCCGGCAGCAGCGGTACGCCGCCCAGGCCCTGGTCCCAGCGCACCCCCGCCCACTTGTCCTCTGACCGGCTGGCAAAGCGAATGGAAAGGTCTCGCTGGTTCTCGGCGAGCACGTTGATGGCGAAGCGGCCGAAGTTTTTGAACGCGTCGATGCTCGAGGTCTTGGTGCCAAGGCAGAACAAGACAAGCGGCGGTTCGAGCGACAAGGATGAGAACGCGCTCACGGTAACGCCGATGGGCGCCTGGGTCTCGGGATGCACGGTGGTGACCACAGTCACTCCCGTGGCGAAACATCCCAGGGCCTTACGGAAAGAACGCTGGTCAACGGACATTGGCTTTTGCTCGGCGGAAAGCGGAAGGGATAATCGTAAGAGATTAATAAGGATCGACCGCCCGGGTCAAATGTCCCTTGCACATTGTCGCCACCTGATGGTCGAGGAACAACTTTTTTCGAGCGGCGGCGCAGTTGACTCGCGACATCGACGACGAATTATAGCATTCTTCGCAGTGATAAAGATGACCGGTCCGGTCCGCGCGGGACCTCAACAGGGGAAGTGAATGTTCGCGATCATCGGTATCGTGACCACCATCGTCTGCGTAATTGGCGGATATGCGGCGGGCGGCGGTCATCTCGCGGTGCTGTTCCAGCCTTTCGAGTTCCTCATCATTCTGGGCGCCGCATTCGGATCCATGTTCCTTGGCAACCCCAAGGGCATTATCCTGGGCATCGCCAAGAACTTTCCGGTGATCTTCAAGGGCGCGCACCATAAAAAAGACAGTTATATCGAACTGCTTTCCATGATGTACGCGGTCTTCAAGCTGGCCAAGACCAAGGGCGACCTGGCGCTGGAAAGCCACGTGGAAAAGCCCGATGAAAGCCCGCTGTTCGCCAAGTTCCCCAATTTCAACGCCGATCACCACACCCGCACTTTCCTGTGCGATTACCTGCGCCTGCTGACGCTCGGCACCTCGAACGCCCACGAGCTGGAAGCCATCATCGACGGCGAACTGGAATCGCACCACAAGCATTATCACGAGATTTCCCACGCCGTGAACCTGATGGCCGACGCCATGCCGGCTCTGGGCATCGTCGCCGCCGTGCTGGGCGTGATCCACACCATGGGATCGATCACCGAACCGCCGGAAGTGCTGGGCCACCTGATCGGCGCCGCGCTGGTGGGCACCTTCTCGGGCGTGCTCATCTCTTATGCCTTCTTCGCGCCGTTCTCGCGCAACATGCAGCTGGTGTTCGATTCCGACCATTATTACTTCATGGCGATCAAGGCGGGCCTGCTGGCCCACATGCAGGGCTACGCCCCGCAGGTGTCCATCGAGTTCGCCCGCAAGATCCTGCCCGACGACCTGCGTCCGACCTTCCAGGAATTGGAAGAGACGGTCACCAACCTGCCGCCCGATTGATGACAGGGGCGAGGTAAGCCGCCATGGCCGAAGGTCAGCAGATCATCATCAAGCGCGTCAAGAAGGTGGCCGGCGGCCACCATGGCGGCGCGTGGAAAGTGGCCTATGCCGATTTCGTGACGGCGATGATGGCCTTCTTCCTGCTGCTGTGGCTGCTGAACGCGGTCACCGAGGAGCAGCTGACCGGCATTTCCAACTATTTCGCCCCCTCCATGGCGTCCAAGAGCCAGACGGGCGCCGGCGGCATCCTCGGCGGCCAGGTGATGGGCGAAGGGGCGCAGATGTCCAACACCAGCTCGCCCAGCCTGGTGCAGCACCTGCCGCCCGCCTCCATCGGCCCCGGTGGCGAGGACCTGACCTCCCAGGCCACCGAGCCCATGGAAGGAATGGGCGAGAAGGAGTTCAAGGAAGCCCTGGCCGAGCGCGAGCAGGCCAAGTTCGAAAAGGCCAAGGAGGTGCTGGAAGGCGCCCTCAAGGGCATCCCGGAACTGAAGCAGTTCCAGGGCTCGCTGATGGTGGACAACACGCCGGAGGGCCTGCGCATCCAGATCACCGACCAGGAAGGCCTGGCCATGTTCCCGTCGGGCAGCTCCGCCATGTACGGGCACACCCGTTCGCTGCTGGACCTAGTGGGACGGGTGGTCAACCAGCTGCCCAACAAGATTTCCATTTCCGGCCACACCGATGCCATCCCGTTCCGCGATCCGTCGGGCTACACCAACTGGGAGCTGTCGGCCGACCGCGCCCTGGCCAGCCGCCGCGCCCTGCTGGCCTCGGGCGTGCCGGAGAACCGCATCGACCGGGTAGTGGGTCGCGCCGATACCGATCCGCTGCTGGTGAACGAGCCCAAGGGGCCGCGCAACCGCCGCATCAGCATCATCCTTCTGCGCGAAAACGACCTGGTCAGCCCGCCGGAAATCCCGGCCGCTCAGACACCTCCCGGACCCAAGAAGAAATAGCGGCCGCCCTGGACGAACGCCGTTTGTGTCCTTAAGTCCGAGGACGCCTGTCCAAGGAGAACGGTCATGTCCACGCCCTACATCGTCGTCATCCCGCCCGGCACCGCCGACTGGCGGGATCCGTGGGCTCATCCGGAATATTTCAACGGCATCGCCCGCAAGCGCATCCTGGCCTACCTCTTGGACCTTTTGATCGTCGGCGCGCTGACCGTCTTGGTCTGGTTTGTGGGCGGATTGCTCACGGTCCTGACTTTCGGACTGCTGCTACCGGCCAAGGTTCTAGCCCTGGCGGTGCTGCCGCTGGCCTACCATATCCTCACGCTGTCAGGCCCCCGTTCGGCCACTTTGGGCATGCGGGCAATGGGCATTCGGCTGGTGAGCATAGACCCGGAGGCAGCGGCGTGGGGTGGACGGCCGACCCTTTTCCAGGCGATCATCCAGGTCATATCGTTTTACGGCTCGCTGGCACTGACCGGATCGGTGATACTGGTGGTAGCACTGTTCAATCCAAGGCGGCGCATGCTGCATGACTGGCTGGCGGGCACCGTGGCCATCAATGACCTTAGCCCGAGCCACGACGTTGGATGAAGATGGACTGTTGACCGCCGGGCCTCTTGGTGTCGGCGGCCTCGGGCCACCATATCAGGGGAGCCCCAAATCTGGGCACTGG
>DATJKV010000605.1:0-1650 GCA_035491155.1 Magnetospirillum sp.
GCGCGTCAACCAGGCCAATCTGGCCGATTTGGCTGAAATCCGTTCGATCCTGGAGGTGTGGGCGGTGCGGCGCGCGGCGCAGAACGCCACCGACGCCCATGTTGCCGAGCTGGCCGAGATCATGGCCGCCACCGAGGCCGACATCGGTGCCGGCAAGCACCGCACCGAGAACGACATCCGCTTCCACCTCGCCATCGCCAAGGCGTCGGGCTCGGCCGTCTACATGCATCTGATGGCGCAAATTCGCGGCATCCTCAGCGAGATGGTCGATTATCACCGTTACGAAATCTTCCCCTCGGCCGAGGACGACCAGACCATCCTGGCCCACCACCGCGCCATCTTCGACGGCATCCGCGGCCGCGACGGCTATGCCGCCGAGCGTGCCATGCAGACCCATCTGGGTTGGGTGGTCGCCCGCTACCAAGCCGAAAAGCTGTCGCGGCGCTCGCCCATTCCCGCCTAAGCTTAATCCTCCCCATAGGTAATACGCCAGCTGTCACGAGGGCGCGGTATCCGCGTCCGCCTTCCTCTGTTATGGTGCCGGCCTTCATCCGATGCCCGTCCGAAGGAAGAGTCCGTTATGCGTAGAACACGAAATGCCAAGATCATTGCCACCCTGGGTCCGGCGAGCTCGTCTCCCCAGGGGATCGAAGGCTTGTTCGTCGCCGGCGCCGACGTGTTCCGGCTGAACTTCAGCCATGGCACCTATGAGGAGCACCAGGCCCGCTATGATGCCATCCGCGAGCTGGAAAAGCGGGTGCGCCGCCCCATCGCCGTGTTGGCCGACCTGCAGGGGCCCAAATTGCGTGTCGGCAATTTCGAGGGCGGCAAGGTTCACCTGGCCAACGGCTCGTCTTTCCGCTTCGACCTGTCCCCCGAGTTGGGCAATGCCCAGCGCGCCCCCCTGCCGCATCCCGAGGTGTTCGCCGCCCTGACCGTCGGCACCGACCTGCTGCTCGATGACGGAAAGCTGCGCATGCGTGTGGAGAAGCACGGCGCCGACTTCGCCGAGGTACGCGTGCTGGTGGGCGGCGACCTGTCCAACCACAAGGGCGTCAACGTCCCCAACGCCTTCCTGCCCATCTCGCCGCTGACCGAGAAGGATAAGGCCGATCTGGAGTTCGCCGTGGGCATGGGCGCCGACTGGATTGCGCTGTCCTTCGTCCAGCGTCCCGAGGACGTGGCCGAGGCGCGCCGCCTGATCGCCGCCAAGGTGGGCAGCCGGGTGCGCCTGCTGTCCAAGCTCGAAAAGCCCCAGGCCATCGAGCACCTGGACGAGATCATCGAGATGAGCGACGCCATCATGGTGGCGCGCGGCGATCTGGGCGTGGAATGCCCGCCCGAGACCGTGCCGATCCTGCAAAAGCGCATCGTCAAGGCCTGCCGCGCCGCCGGCAAGCCGGTGGTGGTCGCCACCCAGATGCTGGATTCCATGGTCCATTCGCCGGCCCCCACCCGGGCCGAGGCCTCGGACGTGGCTACCGCCGTTTATGACGGCGCCGATGCGGTCATGCTGTCGGCCGAGACCGCCGCCGGCGACTATCCGGTGGATGCGGTGACCATGATGGACCGCATCATCAACCGGGTGGAGCGGGACGAGAACTATCGCCTGATCGTCGATGCTTCGCGCTCGGCCCCCGAGAACACCAC
>DATJKV010000606.1:0-2350 GCA_035491155.1 Magnetospirillum sp.
GTTTCGGCTGCCATCGAGGACACCGGCATCGGCATCGATCCGGTCCACCGGGAAAAGGTGCTGCGCGCCTTCGGTCAAGCCGATTCACGGCTGGAACGCCGCTACGAGGGCATGGGGCTTGGGCTGCCGCTGGCCCGTTCCCTGATGGAACTGCACGACGGCGCGCTGGAACTGGACAGTGCGCCGGGGCAGGGCACCCGTGTGGTGCTGACCTTTCCGGCGTGGCGCAGCCTGGCCTCTATTCCGCAGCGAGAGCGGCAGCGGGGCTGAGCGCCCCGGCCAGAGCGGCAGCGGCCTGGGACAGGGCGGCGTCGGCCGGTGGCAGGTGGGCGCTCATCTGCATGAAGCTATGGGGAACGCCGGGCACCACCGTCAGGGTATGGGGCACGCCGGCACGCTCCAGCTTGGTCGCCAGGTTCACCGTATCGTCCAGCAGACAGTCCAGGCCGGCCCCGATCAGTACCTGCGGCGGCAGGCCCGCCAGATCGGCCAGCAGCGGCGCTGCGGCCGGGTTGTCGCGCTGTGCGCGGTCGGCCAGGTACTGGCTCCAGAACCAGTCCATGCGCGCCGTGGTCAGGCCGAAGCCGCCGCCGCCGAACGCCCGGTGCGACGGGCTGTCCAGGTCGGCCGAGAACATTCCATAGAACAGCAGGCCCAGGGCAGGGGCGGGCAGCCCTTGGTCGCGCAGCGCCAGCATGGTGGACAGGGCCAGGTTGGCGCCGGCCGAATCGCCGCCAAGGGCAAGGCGCCCGGCGTCGAGGCCGTATCGCGCACCTGATCGGCGCACCCACGCCACCGCCGCCAGCGCTTCGTCCAACTGGCCGGGGAAGCGCAGTTCGGGCGCCAAGGTGTACGAGACGCCCACCACCGCCGTACCCGAGCGCAGCGCCAGCAGCCGCATCAGCCGCTCGTGGGTGTCGATGCCGTTCAGGGCGAAGCCGCCACCATGGAAATAGACCAGGGTGCCCAGCCCCTCGCGGCGCTGGTCGGGGTAATGAATGCGCAGCCGCACCGAAGTGCCGCGCGGCGATAGTGTTTCCGCCTCGGCGATGCCGCCGATCTCGGGCAGGGGATGGTTCCACAGGTTCTGGTACGCCCGCGCGTTGGCCCGTGCGACGTCAAGAGGCTGGCTGAGCGGATCGGCTGGAGCGATGCCGGCGGCCGTTGCCACGCGGGCAATGGTGTCCAGGTGCGGATGCGGATTGGACATGCGGCTTCTCCTATATTGAACGCGAGGATGATAATGTACACAAAATGATGCGTCAACGTATTTCGATAAATCTACGGATTTAATAGATTATAAGGGGCCGAGGGCAAGCGCTGCCGTCGTTTTCGCCATTTTGCCTCTCAGACGGTTTGGCCGTTCAAATGTTTGATTTTTGCCGCGCTCATAGGCATCCTCTCGCAGGGCTACGAAAGTCGAAAGGTGTCCGGTTCCAAGGCGCCGGAACAGACTTTATGGCGCCATATGCCAGTTTCGGCATTCGGGTCAGGGATGTTTTTGCATTGCAGCAAGAAATGTTCCTCCGGAGTCTTGAGTTTGTCGCGCCGAATTCCGGCGCGGTGCTCGCCGAAGACATGGCGGCACGGCATATGCGAAGCGGGGGTCGCCTTCGCCCATGTCACCGACGCTGCGGCCCGCGGATAGGCGCGCTTTTTCCGCGCGAGAACAAACGGGGCGGTCCATGAGTGACACGACGATCATGCGGGGCGAAGGCGAGGAGCGGGCTTTGGCCGCTTCGCTCGAAGGAGACGCCGACACTCCGCCCGTGCCGCCGCGCCTGGTTCCCGATCTGCCGCCTGCCGCTCCGCCCAAGCGCCGTTCCGGCGCCGCCACCCTGTTGCACCTGGGTGCCCTTGCCGCCACCGTCGGCTGGCTGGGCTTCTGCGCCTCGTACGTCGACACCAGCATCGGCTGGGAAAATGTGATGGTGCTCCAGCCGCAGGAACTGGGCGGTCTCGCCGGGGCCGCGCTGGTCCCCGTCGCCTTCCTGTGGTTGGTACTGGCCTGGCTCGATCGCGGCCGCGCCCTGCGCGTCGCGGCCGACCGCCTGACCCAACACCTGGCGCTGCTGACCTATCCCGCGGAGGGTGCGGAGTCCCGCATCAAGGCGGTGTCCGATTCATTGCGCGCCCAGGCCGGCGACCTGTCCAAGGCTTCGGCCCAGGCGCTGGCGGAGGCCGAGGCGGTGCGCAAGGTGATGGCCGAGCAGGTGGAATCCATGTCCGGTCTGGTCGGGCGCATCAATGGCGAGGCCCGCACCGCGCTGGATGCCCTGCGCGGCGAGGTGGACCGGCTGACCCATGCCGCCGATTCGGCCACCGCCCGCGCCCGCGAGGTGGAACACAT
>DATJKV010000607.1:0-2578 GCA_035491155.1 Magnetospirillum sp.
ACCACCTGGGTGCAGATCATCAAGGCCTGCCTGCTGCTGGGCGGCGGCACCGTGATGCTGCTGCTGGCGCTGTCCAAGTTTGGCTTCAGTTTCGACACCATGGCCGCCCGCGCCATCGAGGTGCACAAGGATGGCATCAAGATCATGGGCCCCGGCACCCTGTTGTCCGATCCGGTCTCGGCGGTGTCGCTGTCGCTGGGCCTGATGTTCGGCACCGCCGGCCTGCCGCACATCCTGATGCGCTTCTTCACCGTGGCCGATGCCAAGGCCGCCCGCAAGTCGGTGCTCTATGCCACCGGCGTGATCGGCTACTTCTTCATGGTGGTGTGCACCCTGGGTCTGGCCGCCGTCTCCATCGTCGGCACCGACCCGCAGTTCTTCGAGGGCGGCAAGATCGGCGGCAAGCTAATCGGCGGCGGCAACATGCCGATCATGCACCTGGCCAAGGCGCTGGGCGGCGACGTCATGCTGGGCTTCCTGTCGGCGGTGGCGTTCGCCACTATCCTGGCGGTGGTGGCCGGTCTGGTGCTGGCCGGTGCCTCGGCCGTCTCGCACGACCTGTTCGCCAACGTCATCATGAAGGGCAGGGCGTCCGAGCGTGCCGAGGTTCGCGCCTCCAAGATCGCGGCCATGACGCTGGGCACCATCGCGGTTCTGCTCGCCATCCTGTTTGAGAAGCAGAACCTGGTGTTCATGGTGGGCCTGACCTTCGGCGTGGCGGCTTCCGCCAACTTCCCGGTGCTGTTCCTGTCCATGTTCTGGAAGGGGCTGACCACGCGGGGCGCGCTGATGGGCGGCCTGACCGGCCTGATCACCGCGGTGGTGCTGGTGATCCTGGGCCCGGCGGTGTGGAAGACCGTGCTGGGCAACGCCCAGGCGCTGTTCCCCTATGACCAGCCGGCGCTGTTCTCCAT
This sequence comes from Magnetospirillum sp., assembly GCA_035491155.1. Classification (GTDB taxonomy): domain Bacteria; phylum Pseudomonadota; class Alphaproteobacteria; order Rhodospirillales; family Magnetospirillaceae; genus Magnetospirillum. The sequence continues at coordinate 915 of DATJKV010000607.1, forward strand.
GCCGGCCGCCTTCCTCATGGCGTTCCTGGTGTCCAAGATGGACAACTCTGCCCGCGCCGTGGACGAGGCTGCGGCGTTCGACGACCAGTTCGTCCGCGCCCAGACCGGCCTGGGTGCCGAGGGCGCCGCGTCCCATTGACGTACTATTGACCCTGGCCATTGACCCTGACCTTGGGCCGGGAGGTGAGGCGACCTTCCGGCCCATTTCTTTTGGTCAGTGGCAAATTGTTGCGTGCGTTTTGAGTGGTGGCGACATTTATCGCCACCCATTCCTGACCTAACCTTCTGTCATTGTCCTGGTGCGCGGCCTTAAGCCCTGAGGCCGCGACCTTGGAAGAGGGCGGGTTCCCGAATTGCATCCCATGCCCGCCCTCTTCCTTTTTTCTCGAAAGGGACCGGCATGACGGACGCTCGCGAAAGCATGGAATTCGACGTTGTGGTGGTTGGCGCCGGGCCGTCGGGCCTGGCGGCGGCCATCCGCGTCAAGCAGTTGAACCCCGAGCTGGCGGTCTGCGTGCTGGAAAAGGGCTCGGAGGTGGGCGCCCACATCCTGTCGGGCGCGGTGTTCGAGCCGCATGCTCTGGCCGAGCTGTTCCCCGACTGGCAGGACCGCGAGGCGCCGCTGGTGACCGAGGCGAATGAGGACAGCTTCCTCTTCCTCACCGAGACGAAGGCCATCCGCCTGCTGACCCCGCCGCAGATGCACAATCGCGGCAATTATATCATCAGCTTGGGCAACCTGTGCCGCTGGCTGGCGGAACGGGCCGAGGAACTGGGGGTCGAGGTCTATCCCGGCTTCGCCGCCGCCGAGATCCTTTACCGCGACGACGGCTCGGTGAAGGGCGTCGCCACCGGCGACATGGGGGTGGGCAAGGACGGTCAGCCCACCGCCAACCACACCCCGGGCATGGAGCTGCACGCCCGCCAGACCATTATCGCCGAGGGCGTGCGCGGCAGCCTCGCCAAGATGCTGTTCGAGCGTTTCGACCTCAGGCGCGACTGCGACCCGCAGACCTATGGCCTCGGCATCAAGGAGCTGTGGGAGGTCGATCCCGCCAAGCACAAGCCCGGCACCATCATGCACACCGTCGGCTGGCCGCTGGATGCCAAGACCTATGGCGGCTCGTTCCTCTATCACCTGGAGGAGAACCAGGTGGTGGTCGGCTTCGTCGTCGGCCTGGGCTACGGCAACCCGCATCTGTCGCCCTTCGACGAGTTTCAGCGCTTCAAGACCCATCCGGCCATCCGCCCGCTGTTCGAGGGTGGCCGCCGCATCGCCTATGGCGCGCGCGCCATCTCGGCCGGCGGCATCCAGTCCATCCCCAAGCTGACCTTCCCCGGCGGCGTCATCGTCGGCGATAGCGCCGGCTTCCTTAATGTGCCCAAGATCAAGGGCAGCCACACGGCGCTGAAATCGGGCATGGTGGCGGCGGAAGCGGTGGTGGCGGCCCTGGCCGAGGACAAGCCCGAGGCCGCCGATTATCCCGAGAAGCTGCGCCAGTCCTGGCTGTGGGACGAGCTCTACCGGGTGCGCAACATCAAGCCCTCGTTCAAGTGGGGCCTGTACGCCGCCATCGCCTATTCGGCGCTGGACACCTACCTGCTGCGTGGCAAGCCGCCGTGGACCTTCCACCACAAGCCCGACCACGAGCAGCTGAAACCGG
>DATJKV010000608.1:0-3350 GCA_035491155.1 Magnetospirillum sp.
ACCGTATAGCGTTGAACCGAGGTTTCCTTGACGCCCATCAGGCCGAGCACCAGCGGCCGGGCGATCAGCATGAAGGTGACCATCACCGCCACCGGGTTGCCCGGCAGGCCGATGAAGGCGGCCTGGCCGATCCGGCCCAGCGCCACCGGGCGGCCCGGCTTGATGGCCAGGCGCCAGAAATGCAGCGAACCGGCGGCCTGCACCGCCGCCTTGACGTGGTCCTCGTCGCCCACCGAGACGCCGCCCGAAGTCAGGACCACGTCGTGGTCGCGCGCCGCCTCCTGCAAGGCGCGGGTGATCACCTCGCGGCGATCGGGCAGGATGCCGAGATCGGTCACCTCGGCGCCCAGGGCGCGCAGCAGGGCCGAGGCGGTGGTGCGGTTGGTGTCGTAGATGCAGCCAGGCGGCAGCTCCTCGCCAGGCTCGCGGATTTCGTCGCCGGTGGAGAACACCGCCGCCCGCAGCGGCCGCTGCACCAGCAGCCGGGTACGCCCCACCGCCGCCGCCACGCCCAAATCCTGCGGGCGCAGGCGGATGCCGGGGTGCAGCACCACCGAATCCGCGGCGATATCCTCGCCCTTGCGGCGCGCGTTGGCGCCTGCGGGCGTGATAGGCGCCACTACAGACAGACTGTCGCCCGCGCAGTCCTCCTGCATGGCGACGCAATCCACCCCCGCCGGCACCGGGGCGCCGGTCAGGATGCGCACGGCCGAGCCAGCCGGCACCACGCCGTCGAAGGGATGGCCGGCGGCCACGGTGCCAACGATGCTCATGCGGCCGTCCACCGGGCGCGCGGCGGCGGCGAAGCCCCAGCCGTCCACGGCGGAATTGTCGTGCGGCGGCACGTTGATGCCGGCCACCACCTCCTCGGCCAATACCCGGCCCAAGGCCTCGGCCAGCGGCACACCTTCGGTGCGGTCCAGCGGCTGCACCCGCTCGGCCAGCAAAGCCAGCGCCTCATCCACCCGCATGGAGCCGCTGTGGGGCGAAAAATCGGTCATCGGCTCACCTCATTCCACACGAAGGTGGCGATAGCCTCGGCGTCGTCCAAGGGCAGCAACGTGCCCGTCCAGCCCGGCACCGGCCCGTCGGCCGCCACCGCCACCACCAGCGGGTCGGAAGGAAACAGCGGCGCCTTGCCCAGCTTGGGGCGGTAGACCTCCAGCCGCTTGTGCGGCCAGGTGCGGAAACCCTCCACCAGCACAAGGTCGGCCGGGCTCATGCGGGCCAGCAGTTGCTCCTGGGTGGATTCGGGCTCGTCGCGGTATTCGTGCATCAAGGCCCAGCGCTTCGCCGAGGCCACCAGCACCTCGCGGGCGCCGGCAGCACGGTGCTCATACGAATCCTTGCCGGGAACGTCCACGTCGAAACCAGCACGGGCCTGCTTGATGGTCGAGACCTTGAGTCCCCGGGCCGCCAGCAGCGGGATCACCTTCAGCAGCAGCGTCGTCTTGCCGGCACCGGACGGTCCGGTGACCCCGAACAGCTTCACGCCGTCCTCACGGGTTCGCCCGATGCGGTTCGGCCCCGCCGTGCTTGGCCGAGGGATGCATATGCTTGAGACCGGAGCGCAGATAATCCCAGCCGGTGATCATGGTCAGAATGGCCGCCGCCCACAGGCAGATTTCGCCGATCACGCGGACGTGCAGCACCTCGGGCCCCACATCGCCCACCAGCAGCACCGGCAGCGCCACCATCTGGATGCCGGTCTTCCACTTGGCCAGCCGGCTGACCGGCATGCCGATGCGGATTTCTGCCAGGAACTCGCGCAGGCCCGACACCAGGATCTCGCGCAGCAGGATGACCAGGGCGGGCAGCACGCCGGCCTTGGTGACCCGATCGAACGCCACCAGCATCAGCAGCACTGCCGCCACCAGCAGTTTGTCGGCGATGGGGTCGAGGAACCGGCCCAGCGCCGAGACCTGATTGCGGGTGCGCGCCAAATAGCCGTCGAACCAGTCGGTGATGGCGGCGGCGACGAACAGGCCGCAGGCAACCCAGCGCGCCGCGGCGTCATCCACGTAGAAGGTGGCGACGACCAGCGGAATCGCAACGATTCGCGACAGGGTCAGCAAGTTGGGCAGGCTGGTCATCTTCGGAAGCCTAGGAGATGGGCGGCGCGATATTAGCCCTGAGGATGGAAATGGTCATAGATTTTTTTAGCCATGGCCTTGGAGATGCCGGGCACCGCCTCCAGGTCGGCCAGCCCCGCCCCCGCCACCTCGCGCGCCGAACCGAAATGGTGCAGCAGTGCCTTCTTGCGCCGGGCGCCGATGCCGGACACCTCGTCCAGGGTGGATTGGCTGAGCCCCTTGGATCGGCGCGCCCGGTGGGTGCCGATGGCGAAGCGGTGGGCCTCGTCGCGCAAGCGTTGAAGGAAGTACAGCACCGGGTCGCGCGGCTCCAGGCCGAACGGTGCCCGGTCAGGCATGAAGAAGCGTTCACGCCCGGCGTTGCGGTCAGGCCCCTTGGCGATCGAGGCGATGGCGACATCGTCGATACCCAGTTCCGCCAGAACCTCCAGCGTCGCATTCAACTGCCCCTGGCCGCCGTCGATCAGCACCAGATCGGGCCATTGCCCCCGGTCGCGCTCGGGGTCCTCTTTCTGGGCGCGCTTGAAACGGCGCGTCAGCACCTCGCGCATCATGCCGTAATCATCGCCCGGTGTGAGCTCGTCCGAGCGGATGTTGAACTTGCGATAGGCCGATTTCATCAGCCCCTCAGGGCCGGCGACGATCATGCCGCCCACCGCGTTGGTGCCCTGGATGTGGCTGTTGTCGTAGACCTCGATGCGGGCCGGCGGCGCGTCCAGGCCGAACAGCTCGGCCACACCCTGCAGCAGCTTGCCCTGGGCCGAGCTTTCCGCCATGCGCCGCCCCAGCGCGTCGCGGGCGTTGTCGTAGGCGTGCTCGACCAACCGCTTGCGGTCGCCACGTTTGGGGCAGGTGATGGCGACCTTGCGGCCCGCCTTTTCCGACAGCGCCTTGGCGACGATGTCGCACTCGGCCGGCTCCTGGCTGACGATGATTTCCTTGGGCGGCTGCTTGTCGGCATAGAACTGGCCCAGGAAGGCGGCCATCACCTCGTCCGGCTCGGCGGCTTCGGTGTGCTGGGGGAAGTACGAGCGGTTGCCGTAGTTGCAGCCCGAGCGGAAGAAGAACACCTGGATGCAGGTCTGGCCGCCGGCCTGGTGCATTGCCACCACGTCGGCCTCGGCCACGTCGGCCGGGTTGATGTCCTGGTGCGCCTGGATACGGGCGAGAGCGCGGATGCGGTCGCGATACAACGCCGCCTGCTCGTATTCCATGGCCTCGCTGGCCGCTTCCATCTTGGCGACCAGGTCCTTCTGC
>DATJKV010000609.1:0-8400 GCA_035491155.1 Magnetospirillum sp.
CGGTCATGGACGAGAACAGGGCGCCCGACTGGAACGCCACCCCCATCTTGGTGCGCAGCTCCTGCTTGTCCTCAGGACTGATGGCGTTGATGTCCTGGCCCAGGATGCGCACCGTCCCCGAACTGGGGCGCAGCAGGCCCAACAGATGGTTGAGCAAGGTGGTCTTGCCCGAGCCCGAGCCGCCCATGATGACGAGGATTTCCCCAGCCTGAACCTCCACCGAGACGTTCTTCAGGATGTGGCGGGTGCCGTAATAGGTCTGGAGGTTCCTCACCTCGACGGAGGGCGCGCTCATCGCGTCACCATGAAGGCGAACACCATGTCAGTGATGATGATGGCCGAAATGGCATGCACCACCGAGCGGGTGGTCATGCGCCCCACGCCCTCGGCGCCGCCCGAGACCGAGGCGCCGTTGACCACGCCGACGATGGTGATGAGCGCGGCGAAGATGGAGCTTTTCGCCAGGCCATGCATGAAGTCGTTGACCCTGAGGATGGTCAGCAGCTCGTCGCCATAGGCCGCCAACGAGGTCTGCAATTGCGAGGAAACGTAAACGCCGGCGGCGAACAGGCTGACCAGATCGGCCCACAGGGTCATCAGCGGCATCATCACCGCCATGGCCACCAAGGGCGGCACCACCAGGAAGCGCACCGGCGAAATGCCCATGACGGTGAGCGAGTCGATCTCCTGGTTGATGCGCATGGTGCCCAGCCGCGCCGCCAGCGCCGAGCCCGAGCGCCCCGCCACCAGGATGCCGGTGATCAACGGCGAGAACTCGCGCACGGTGGACAGGGCGATGCCCAGCGTCACCCGGCTCTCGGCGCCGAAGGTACGCAGGGTGTAGATGCCCTGGATGGCCAGCATCAGGCCGATGGTAGCCGACAGGATGGTGATGATGGGCAGCGCCGCGATGCCCACCTCCATGGCCTGGTTGACGACGGAGGCCAGCTTCACCGGCTGCTTGCGGGAACGTCCCATCACCAGCCACCACAGCGCCTCGCCAAACAAGCTGGCGGCGAAGCCGAATTCCTCGACCGAACGGATCGAGGCGCGGCCCACGCGGTCCAGCAGATGGTGAAGGCGCGGCGGGATCATCCTAGCCGGCCAGCGCGGCGTCCACGGTGTCGGCCAAGGTGAAGACCTTGTCCAGACGGGCCAGTTGCAACACCCGCAGGACCGGCTGGCTGACCGCCACCAGGACGAAGCGGGTCGTGTTCTTGCGGGCCATCTGGTAGGCCTCGACCAGGCTGGCGATACCCGAGCTGTCGATGTAGGCCACCCGGGCCAAGTCCACCAGCACGTCGCGGCGCTCGAACATCAGCTCCATCAGCTGGCGCCGCACAGAGGGCGAATGCTGCAAATCGATCTCGCCGGACAGGGCGACCACTACGGTTTCGCCGTGGTTATGGGTTTCGATATTCATGGCTCACCGATCCGCTTGACCATCTGCAACATGTTGCCGGCGCCCGGCGGCGGCGGCACGAAGGCCACCTCGTCCATGATCGAGCGCATGAGGTGGGTGCCCAGCCCCCCCGGCCGGATGTCGTCCAGGGCGCGCGAGCAAATCTTGGCACGATCCACCGGAGCAGCAAAGTCGATCAGCCGCACCACGAGCCGCTGGTCCTCGCGGCCCAGCTGCACCACGATGTCGCCCCCCGTCCCGCCATAGGCGTGACGGATGATGTTCTGGCAGGCCTCGTCCACCGCCAGCACCACGTCGTTGACCAGCGGTTCGGGGCAGCCGAGCCGGCTGGCGGTCTCGGCCACCGCGTGGCGGATGTCGCACAGCCGTTCCGGCCGGGCCGGGAACAGGCGATCCAGGGCATTGGAACTCATGGGCCGTCCTTCCACCACCAGCATGGTCAGGTCGTCGCGAAGCGCCAAGCCATCCTGCGCCACGTCGGCGATGACCGCCTCCAACCGCTCGGGCGCCGGCAGGTCGTGATGGCGGGCGAGCAGGTCCTCGACCCCTTCGCTGCCAAGCATGCCGCCGTTCAACCGCGCCTCGGTCAGGCCGTCAGTGAACAGATAGAGCGCACCGCCCCGCAAATCGATCCTGCTCTCCGGGCAGCCCCCAAGGAAAAGGGTGGGATCGATGCCGAGCGGCGGCATACCGCCTTCCACCCGTTCCACCGCGCCTTCGCGCCACATCAGCGGCGGTTCATGGCCCGCATTGGCTAGCACCACCTGGCCGGTGGCGGGATCGAGCACGCCCGCCACCATGGTGACGAACATGCCGGCCGAGCCGGTCTCGGCCAGCTCGGCGTCGATGGCGGCAAGCAGGGCGCCCGGCCCATCTAGGCGCTTGGCCAGGCAGCGGAACAGGCTGGCGGTCTTGGCCATCAACAGGGCGGCGTTCATGCCCTTGCCCGACACGTCGGCGATGGCGAAGGCCAGACGGCCATCGGCCAGTTCCACCACGTCGAAGAAATCGCCCGAGACGCCGCGCGCCGGCAGGTTCACCCCGTGGATGGGAAAGTCGGCCGGCTTGGCCGCCGGCAGCATGGCGCGCTGGATATCGGCGGCCAGCGCAAGCTCGCGCCGGAACGCCTCCTGTTCGGCCATGGCGGCGGCGTGTCGGGCGTTGATGAGCGCCAGCGCCGCCGAGGCCGCCAGCGCCTGCAAAATGCGGCGGTCGTCGTCGTCGAAGCTTTGCCCGCCCTTCTTGTTGAACAGCTCGATGGCGCCCACGCATTCGTCGCGCACCGACATGGGCGCGCACAGAATGGATCGCGTCGAGAAGCCGGTGACCTGATCCACCATGTGGGCGAAGTCGGGATCGGTGGCGACGTCCCTGACCAACTGAGGCCGGTTGCGCATGACCGCACGCCAGACGATCCCCTGGCCGTGGGGCAGCCGCAGACCGGTGACGTCGGCCGGGCCGAAGCAGGCGCGGCACACCAGCTCGCCCTCGTCCATCAGGAACAGCGACGCAGCATCCGCCTCCATGCGGCTGGCGATGTGCTGCAAGCCGACGCGCAGGGATTCCTCGATATCGCGCGAGCGGGCGAAATCGGCCGTCATCTCGGCGATCAGTTCCAGATCGTCGGCCACGCCCGCCGGCAGAATGGCGCTGCTGCTGTTCATGGAACGATGATGCCCCGGAAAGGACACCGTCTCAACCCTCTCCCGCTAGGGGAGAGCGACGCCGATCACTTAGGCAGCGCGATAAAGAACGTACTGCCCTTGCCCGGCTCCGACTCCACCCACAAGCGCCCCCCGGCGGCCACCACAATGCGGCGGCAAATGGCCAGCCCGGCGCCGGTGCCGCTGCGGCTCCCCGCCGGATGCAGCCGGGTGAACAGGTGGAAGATGTCCTCGTGATAGGCGGAATCGATGCCGATGCCGTTATCGGCCACCCACAACCGCCAGCCCTCGCCATCGTCGTCGCAGCCGATGCGAATGTGCGGCTCGACGTCGTCGCGGCGGTAGATCAGGGCGTTGCCGATCAGGTGGCGGAACAGCTCGGCCAGGGTGGCGCGCGGCAACTTGAGCTCGGGCAGGACCGCCAATTCGACGCGGGCCTCGGTGGCTTCGATCTCGTCGCCCAGGGCTTCCAGCACCGAGCGGGCGACGGCGGTGGCGTCCACCGGCTCGTCGCCGGCACGGGTGGGAGCGGCGTAGAGGGCGAGGTCGTGCACCAGTTGGCGCATGCGCAGCGCACCATCGATGGCGAACTCGGCCAGTTCCCGCCCCTCCTCGCCCAGGGCCTCGCCGTGGCGCTTGAGCAGCAACTGGCAGAAGCTGACCACCAGCCGGCTCGGCTCGGCCAAATCGTGCGAGGCGGCGCGGGCGAACTCGTGCAGCTCCTCGTGGCTGGCCTCCAGCTCGGCCACCACCCCGGACAGCTCCCTGGACTGCTCGGCCAATTGCTCGTGGGCATAACCCAACGCCGCCAGCGCCTCGTTCTTCTCGACGATAATGCGCTCCAGGTGCACGACGTATTCGCTTTCCAAGCCCTGGACGATCTCGTGTTCGCTGACCACGCCCTTGGGCGCGCCCTTTTCGTCCACCACCACCAGGTGGCGGATGGAGTGCTGGCGGAACGCCTCGGACACCTCTAGCAGCGAGGCAGTGGGGGCGATGGTGCGCAGCGGCTGGTTCATCACCTGGCCGGCGGTCAGGCCGCCCACCGGGCTGTGCTGGCGCAGCAGGCGCACGGCGTCGCGCTCGGTCAGGATGCCGATGGCGCGGTCCTGGCGCTCGATCACCACGCAGAAGATGTTGGGCCGCGCCAGCTTGGCCAGGATGTCAGCCAGCGGCGCGTCCTCGGTGGCGGTGACCACCGGGGCCATCACCGACTGCACGTCCTTGGGCCGCACGTAGAAGTCCACCCCCAGATGGCGGACGAAATCGGTCTCGGTCACCACGCCGCCGATGTGCCCGTCATCGGTCCGCACCACCAGATGGCGGATGCGGCGCTCCTTCATCAGCTTGAAGGCCTCGAAATGGTCCAGCTCGGCCGACACCGTCAGCGGCGCCGCCGTCATCACCCGCGCGATGGGAAGGTCGCCATGGCCGTCGAGCCCGTCATAGGCCTTGACGATGTCCCGCTCGGTGACGATGCCCACCGGCGCCCCGTCCTCGGCCACCACCAGGCACGAGATGCGCCGCTCGGACAACACCTCCAGCGCCTCGGCCACCGAGGTCGCCGGCGTCACCGAGACCACCGCGGCGGTCATGATCTGACGAAGGGGTACGGCGCGCATGGCCCCACGAGCCTGCAATGGAAACAGGCCCGGATGGTAGCGGCAAGCCCCCACTTGCGCGAGGGGCTTCGTGCGCAGGACTGGAGGGATTCTTGGATTCGCAAAAATCCCCTCGTGCGCAGCACGAGGGGATTTACTGATCTAAACCGCGTTGACCTTGGCGATCTGCTGCATCAGGCGATGGCTGTCCTTGGGCGTGCGCTTCAGGCTGCCGTAATCAACCCGGACGATGCCGAAGCGCTTGGACAGGCCGAACGCCCATTCGAAGTTGTCGAGCAGCCGGCGGCGGAGTGGGGTGGTTGGAGAGCGAGGGGACTCGTCCCCCTCGCACACCCCGTTCCGTGAAAGCGCGCCGTTGGGCGCGCTTTATTCTTTTCTGACACGCAGGCGTTCGATCGCCAGCCGCTCGGCATAGTGCCCGATCAGTTCGGGCATGTCCTCGCGCCACCGCTGGGCCGGCCTCACATCCTCGCCGTTCCATAACCCACGCAGCAACACCCACGCATAGGCCGCGGCCGCCACACGCGGCCCCTCATTGGGCGGAGCCACCTTCTCGGCCTGCTCCCCCAACGACACGCCGAGGGTAAGGATACGATCCCAGTCTGGTTCAGTCATTTGCGGCAGGCCTCTCTTTGCCGAGCTTAAGTTGCGGAGCGCCACGAGGGTGCACGAATGGAGCGCTGATACATAAACTAAATGTAGTTGTGATACATAGTCAATCGGCGCGCGCGGCACGACACTTCCGAGCCATGAAGTCAGCCCGCCTCAAAGCTATCGTCGGTACCAATGTGAAGACCCTGCGCGAGCAGCGTGGCTGGAGCCAGGAGCAATTGGCCGTCACGGTGGACCGCACCTGGCAGTCCATCTCGCACATCGAAACCGGCAAGAGCCTCCCGCCCTTGCCCACCCTGGCCGCCTTGGCGACCACCTTCGGCGTGCCCATCGCTCGCCTGCTGGAGGAAGACCTCCCTCTCGAAGCCGGCCGAGCCGACCTTCTCCAACGTGCCCAAGTGACCTTGTCGGACCTTACGGACCCGCAACTGGAAACGGCGGTGGGCATCCTCACCACGCTGCATCGGGGGTTCCAGAAGGCCTGATCCAGTACCGCCCCTCCTCATGCATAGCGTGGACGCAAGAGGGGCAACCCAATCCGCAAGCACGCCGCAACACGGATGCCCGTTGTCGCGGGCTCATGGCGCGCCCAAGTAGCATGCCCGAGAAAGACAAAGGCGGCTCGCGCCTGCGGCCGCCTTCTACTCCAAACCAATGGGATGTGCGAAGGGCCGAGTCCCTTCGCACCTTTTCCCTTAAGCTCTACACCGCGTTGGCCTTGGCGATCTTCTGCATCAGGCGATAGCTGTCCTTGGGCGTGCGCTTCAGGCTGTCGTAATCGACGCGGACGATGCCGAAGCGCTTGGACAGGCCGAACGCCCATTCGAAGTTGTCGAGCAGGGACCAGGCCAGATAGCCCTTGAGGTTGACGCCGTCGGTCAGCGCGCGGTGGACCTGTTCGATGTGTTCCTTGATGAACAGGGTGCGCTCGGCGTCGTGGACCGAGCCGTCGGCCTCGACCACGTCGTCATAGGCGGCGCCGTTTTCGGCCACGTAGACGGCGGGATTGCCGTAGTTGTTCTTGAGGTCCATCAACTGCTCGTACAGGCCTTCCGGCTGCACCGGCCAGCCCATGTGAGTGTAGCGCTTGGCCTTGGGGTCGCCCCAGCCGGCGTTGAAGGGCTTGCCCTCCTCGTGGCGCATGGTGTTGCGGCCGTAATAGTTGATGCCCAAGAGGTCGACAGGGAACTTAGCCAATTCCAGGTCGCCGGGCTGGACAAAGGAGGCCATCTGCTCGGCGACGATGTCGGGCAGCTTGCCCTTGAACAGGCCGTCCAGGGTGACGCGGTTCCAGGCGGCGTCCCACAGGGCGGCGGCGCGCACGTCCTCGGGCTTGTTCTTGTCGTCGGGCACGCACGGGGACACGTTGGTGACGGTGCCCAGGATGGCGTCAGATTTCTCGGCCCGGATAGCGCGCAACGCGGCGCCTTGGGCCAGGTTCTGGTGGTGCAGCGCCTTCAGGATGCCAATCTCGCCCAAGCGATGGCCGGGAGCATGCTCGCCGACGCCATAGCCGAAGATGGCGACCACGTTGGGCTCGTTCAGCATCATCCAGTTCTGCACGCGGTCGCCCAGGCGCTTCACCGCCACGCGGGCGTATTCGGCGAAGGGCTCGGTCACCGCGCGACCCTGCCAGCCGCCCTTGTCCTCCAGCGGCTGCGGCAGATCCCAATGGTACAGGCAGGCCATGGGGCGGATGCCGGCCTTCAGCAGCTCGTCCACCAGGCGGTCGTAGAAATCCAGGCCCTTCTGGTTCACCGCACCGGTACCGGCCGGGATGATGCGCGGCCAGGCCAGCGAGAAACGGTAGGCGTTGAAGCCGGCCGCCTTCATCAGGGCGATATCCTCGGGGTAACGGTGATAGTGGTCGCAGGCCTTTGCGGCCGAGGTGCCGTCGGTAATGCGTCCCTGCTTGGTGAAGGTATCCCAAATGTCGGGGCCGCGCCCGTCAACGTCCAGCGCACCCTCGATCTGGTACGACGAAGTGGAAGCCCCCCACAGGAAGCCCTTGGGGAAGACTTTGGTGCCGGTGGGAGTGGCGGAAGCGGGAGTGACGGCCATAGCGGCAGCTCCGACAAGAAGTTGGCGTCTTGTAATTCTCATCCGTTTTCCTGCGCTTGTCATCCCCCACGGTGGGACTACACCGTGGGGCGCTGATGGAACCCGTGGCCGGGCAGGTCGGACCACGCCTCGACCTCCACCGAGGTCACACGGGCCGAGGGCGGTCCCCGGCGGCAAGCATTCACCATGTCATCCACGTCCGCGGGCGATCCGGCGAACACCGCCTCGACCCGGCCGTCGGACAAATTGCGCACCCACCCGGCAAGGCCGCGGAGCTGGGCCTGCTCCACCGTCCAGCCGCGAAACCAGACGCCCTGGACCCGGCCATCGATCAATACGCGCACGCATTGGGGATGTTCCATGGGACCTCCGCTCCGAGTGGGCGTTCAGCATACGAGGCACCGCCGGCTGGCGCTTCATCGATTTGATCGATCAGTGTCGCCACGACTTCCCGTTGGATCGATGATACTGGCCGGCATTAGGGTGCTTGCCATGAGCAATTGCCGCCCGAACTGCGGTCGGCACGGCGGGAAAAGAAGACAGGAGGCGACCATGGCCAAGGTGGCGAGGACGGCAACTCAGATCGGTGTGCACGTGGGCGTGTCGGTGGGCGTCGGCTACGCGCTGACCGGCAGCCTGGCCATCGGCGGTGCGGTCGCCCTGGTGGAACCGTTGGTCAACGTGGTGGCCGGCCATCTGCACGACAAGGCGTGGGAGCGTGCCCACGCCCGGCGCGGCTGAACAACAGATTGGGGAGAACCATCATGAGCATCAACATCGGTATCGACGACGCGGCCCGCAAACAGATCGGCGACGGATTGGCGCGCCTGCTGGCGGACACCTACACCCTTTATCTCAAGACCCACAATTTCCACTGGAACGTCACCGGCCCCATGTTCAACACGCTGCACCTGATGTTCGAGCAGCAATATACGGAACTGTCGCAGGCCGTGGACCTGATCGCCGAGCGCATCCGGGCGCTGGATTTCCCCGCCCCCGGCAGTTACCGCCAATTCGC
>DATJKV010000610.1:0-6984 GCA_035491155.1 Magnetospirillum sp.
CCTTGCTCGTCATGCCCAGGCGTTGGAACAGCTCGGACACGAACAGCGTGGTGTAGCCGGAACCGTCCGGTGTGGTCCACGGCTCGTGCATGCCCGACGACAACACCATTTGCCCCCCGGCCCAGGCCGGGGCGGGCAGCAGCAGCATCAGCGCGAGCATCCGCCCGAGCAGGCGGTGGAGAGGGGGCATGACGGTCCCCAATGATCCCTTACTAAAGTTGGGGGCATTGTGAGGCCATCGGCCTTGTGCACGCAATTGCAAGTTATTCGGGTCAGCGCTTTTGTGCGCTCAGGTCGGGCCTTCGGCCCGCGCGCATTAGGCGCGCAGTTCCATTCTGATCGGGCCTTCGGCCCGCGCGCGTCAGGCGCGCAATTCCATCTTGATCGGGCCTTCGGCCCGCCCGTGGATGAACTGGTCGACGAACTCGTTGCCCGAGTCGTCGATATCCTTGGCCGAGCCGACCCAGATCAGGCGGCCCTTGTACAGCATGGCGATGCGGTCGGCGATCTTGCGGGCCGAGGCCATGTCGTGGGTGATGGACAAGGCGGTGGCGCCCAGTTCCTTGGTGCACTTGACGATCAGGTCGTTGATCACGTCGGCCATGATGGGATCAAGGCCGGTGGTCGGCTCGTCGAAGAAGATGATCTCGGGGCTCGACGCTATGGCGCGGGCCAGGCCGACGCGCTTCTGCATGCCGCCCGACAGCTCGGACGGGTAAAGCTCGCCGGCCGAGGCGGCCAGGCCGACCTGGGCCAACTTGTCGATGGCGATCTCCCTGGCCTCGGCGCGGGCCATGTTGCGCCCCTGTATCAGGCCGAACGCCACGTTCTCCCACACCTTTAGCGAATCGAACAGGGCGGCGCCCTGGAACAGCATGCCGAACTGGTTCAGCACGCGGTCGCGCGCCTTGCCGCGCAGGCCCACCACTTCCTCGCCGTCGATACGGATCGAGCCGCGCTCGGGGCGCAGCAGGCCCAGGATGCTTTTCAGCATCACCGACTTGCCGGTGCCCGAGCCGCCGATGACCACCACCGATTCACCCTTGGCGATGGACAGGTCGATGCCGTCCAAAACCACCTTGGGGCCGAACGACTTGTGGACGTCGGTCAGCTGGATCTTCGGCGTGGGTTTGTCGCTCATGTGGCTCATTTGCCGAAATACAGCGCAGTGATGACGTAGTTGAACACCAGGATCATGATGGCGGCCGACACCACCGAATTGGTAGTGGCGGTGCCGACGCCCTGGGCGCCGCCTTTGGAATAATAGCCGTGGTAGCAGCCCATCAGCGAAATTAGGAAGCCGAACACGGCGGCCTTGGTCAGCCCCGAGATCACGTCGATGGGCTTCAGGTATTCCCAGGTGCGGCTGATATAGGTGGCCGGGTTGAAGCCCAGCTTGTAGACGCCGACGATATAGCCGCCGAACACGCCGATGATGTCGGCCACCAGCACCAGGAACGGCACCATCAGCAGGCCGGCCAGCAGGCGGGGCGCCACCAGGTACTTGAACGGGTTGGTGGACAGGGTGGTCAGGGCGTCGATCTGCTCGGTCACGCGCATGGTGCCGATTTCGGCCGCCATGGAGGCGCCGATGCGGCCCGCCACCATCAGGCCGGCCAGCACCGGGGCCAGCTCGCGGGTGACCGACAGCACCACCACGGTGGCGACGGCGCCCTCGGCGGCGAAGCGCGAGAAGCCGGAATAGGATTGCAGCGCCAGCACCATGCCGGTGAACACGGCGGTCAAGCCCACCACGGGCAGCGAGTAATAGCCGATCTCGATCATCGAGCGGCCGATCAGGCGCGGATAGAAGGGTGGGCGCACGATGTGCGAGACGGCGGTGCCGGTGAAGGCGGACAGTCGGCCCACATGGGACAGGAAGGCCAGGAAGAACCGGCCGACCGTGGCGAGGAATTCGATCACGCCGCCTCTCCCACATAGCTGCGGGTGTAACGGTGGCCGAGCGCGGTCAGCACTTCGTAGCCGATGGTTCCGGCCTGGGCGGCCAGATCGTCGGCGGATTGCTCGGGGCCGATCAGCTGGATCAATGCCCCCGGCCGCGCCTTTTCGGGCGCCAGGTGGCTGACGTCGAACGTAGTCAGATCCATGGAAATTCGGCCCACGACCGGCACCCGCTCCCCCTCGATGACGCCGTAGCCGCGATTGCCGAGCGAGCGGAACACACCGTCGGCATAGCCCAGCGCGGCGATGGCGACGCGCCCCTTACCGGATACGCGGTGGGACGCACCATAGCCAACGGTCATAGGGGTGTCAACGTCACGCACCTGGAGAATCCGGGCCTCCAGCCGCACCACCGGAGCCATGGGATTGGCCCGTTCCGGCGTGGGGTTGAGGCCATACAGCGCGGCGCCCGGGCGCACCAGGTCGAAGTGGTAATCCGGCCCCAGGAAGATGGTGGAGGAGGCGCCCAGGCTGCGGCGCGCCTTGGTGCCCAATCGCTCGGACAGAGCGTGGAAGCCGGCCAGCTGATCGGCGTTCTTGGGGTGCTCGGTTTCGTCGGCGCAGGCCATGTGGCTCATCACCAGCACGGGATCGATGCCGGCCAGCAGCGAGGGATCGTCGGCCAGAGCGTCCACCGCCGGCGCGTCCAGGCCCAGCCGGCTCATGCCGGTGTCCAGGTGCAGCGCGGCGGGCAGGCTGCGTTGGGTGGCGGCGGCGAAGCCGGCCCATAGGCCGATCTGGCCGGGACTGTTGAGCACCGGTGTCAGGTTGTATTGGGCAAAATCCACCGGCGTGCCCGGCATGGGGCCGCCCAGCACGAAGATGGTTCCCTCGCGCACGACCGAGCGCAGTGCGATGCCCTCGTCGATGGTGGCGACGAAAAAGGTGCGGCAGCCCGCCTTGGCCAGCGCCGGCGCCAGCCGGTCGGATCCCAATCCGTAGCAATCGGCCTTGACCACCGCCGCAGCCTCGCATGCCGGTCCCACCTTGTCCCGTATCTGCCGCCAGTTGGCGATTACGGCGTCGACGTCGATGGTCAGGAACGCGGTGGCGCGGTCGTAAGCGGTCATTCTGCCAATCCAGTCTGCTCGTCACCCCGGACAAGCGAAGCGCGATCCGGGGTCCATGGTGCCGTTTCCCACCATGGATCCCGGCTCTTCGCTACGCTGCGGCCGGGATGACGTCAAAGATTAATGTCCTCGTATAGATCTCGCCTATCGGGATTACTCTTCTCAATCAGCTCTATTTTCCACCCACGCCGCCATTTCTTCATCTGCTTCTCGCGCTCGATGGCCAGCGGCATGGTGTCGTGGAATTCAGCATAGACCAGGGTATGAACGCCATAGCGTTTCGTGAAACCCTCGACCGCGTCCAATTTATGTTCCGATACCCGGCGGGCCAGATCGTTGGTGACGCCGATGTAGAGGGTGCCATTTCGACCGTTGGCGAGGATGTAGACGCAGGGACGCATGCCTTCTCCCCAGCGTCATTCCCGCGAAAGCGGGAATCTAGGGGGAGATCCGCCGGCTTTTTCGTGGCCCCTGGACTCCCGCGTTCGCGGGAGTGACGCTCATGTTAGAAGCCCGGTTCGTCCCCCGAATGGTGGGTATCCAGATTGCCGAACTTGGTGAATTCGCCCTGGAACGACAGGCGGACAGTGCCGACGGGGCCGTGACGCTGCTTGGCGATGATGACCTCGGCGGTGTTGACCACCTCCATCAGACGCTTGTGCCACGAATCATAGCGTTCGTTGAATTTCTCGTCCGATTCCTCGGGGCGGCGGCCTGGCTCGGCGCGTTCCAGATAGTACTGTTCACGGTACACGAACATTACCACGTCGGCGTCCTGCTCGATCGAGCCGGATTCACGCAAGTCCGCAAGCTGCGGCCGCTTGTCCTCGCGCGCCTCCACCTGTCGCGACAATTGAGAAAGCGCGACGATTGGGACGTTGAGTTCCTTGGCCAGCGCCTTGAGGCCGCGGGTGATTTCCGACACTTCCTGCACGCGGTTTTCCGAGTGGGTGGCCGAGCCGCGCAGCAGCTGCAAATAGTCGACCACCACCAGGCCCAGGCCGTGCTGGCGCTTCAGACGGCGGGACCGGGTGCGCACCGCCGAGATGGACAGCGCCGGGGTGTCGTCGATGTAGAGCGGCAGACGGTTCAGTTCCTGCGCGGCGATGACCAGGCGCTCGAATTCCTCGTTGCTCATCTCGCCCTGGCGAATCTTGTGCGACGAGATTTCTGCCTGCTCGGCCAGGATACGGCCGGCCAGTTGCTCGGACGACATTTCCAGCGAGAAGAAGGCGACCACCGCGCCGTCCACCGCCTTCTTGTTGCCCACCGCGTCGATTTCTTCCTTGTAGGCCTTGGCGGCGTTGAAGGCGATGTTGGTGGCCAGCGAGGTCTTGCCCATGGAGGGGCGTCCCGCCAGGATCAGCAGGTCCGAGGGATGCAGGCCGCCCAGGCGGGTGTCCATGTCGATCAGGCCGGAGGGCACGCCCGACAACTTGCCCTCGCGCTTGTGCGCCTCCTCGGCTTGGCGAACCGTCTCGATCAGCACGGTGCCGAACGCCTCGAAGCCGCCCTCGGTCTCGCCGGTGGTGGCCAGTTCGTACAGCTTGGCTTCCGCCGTGCCGATCTGGTCCATGGCGGGGCGGTCGATCTGGGCCTCGAAGGCGTCGTTGACCATGTCCTGGCCCAGCGCGATCAGTTCGCGCCGCAGGTGCAGGTCGTGGATCAGCTTGCCGTAATCCTCGGCGTTGATGATGGACACCACCGCGTTGGCCAGCTGGGCCAGGTATTGGGTGCCGCCGATCTCGGCCAGGCCGCCGTCGCCGTCGAAATAGGTCTTTAGTGTCACCGGGTTGGCGATCTGGCCGCGTTCGATCAGCTTGCCGCAGGCGGCGAAGATGCGTCCATGCACCGGGTCGGCGAAATGCTCGGGCCGCAGGAACTCGGACACCTTCTCGAAGGCGCGGTTGTTCAGCAAGACGGCGCCCAGCAGCGCCTGTTCCGCCTCGTAATTATGCGGCGGGGTGCGGAAGCCAGCGGCTTCGCCCGAGGTGGGGTCTGGTGACAGGACGGACATGGGGCGCGAGGTTAGCAGATTGCCGCGCCGCCGCGAGAGGGGAAGTTATCCACAAGCTGTGGAACCCGTGGACAGAGCAGCATCAGGCGATGCGCTTTTTCGCCGCCTTCGGCGTCAATGCCCGTTCCTGGTCCACCATATAGTCCCGCACGACCGGCAGGGCTTCCTGGTCCTTGGTCATCTGCAGCTGGAACACCATCAGCGACAGGCGGCGGAAGCCGATTTCGCAGGCGGAGAGATAGGCCTCCCACATGCGGCAGAAACGCTCGTCGTACAGTTCGGCCGCCTGGGCGCGGTTGGCGAGGAAGCGCTGGCGCCATTCCCGCAAGGTGTCGGCATAATGCAGGCGCAGCACCTCGATGTCGGTGGCGAGCAGCCGCTCGCGCTCCACCGCGCGCAGGACCTGGGACAGGGCAGGGGTGTAGGTACCGGGAAAGATGCGGTGGCGAATCCAAGGGTTGTTGCCGCCGCTGTCGAATTGGCCGATGGAGTGCAGCAGCGCCACCCCGTCGGGGCGCAGCAATTCTTTCACCCGGCGGAAGAAGGTGCGGTAGTGGGGCTGGCCCACGTGCTCGAACATGCCGACCGAAACGATGCGGTCGAACTGGCCTTCGACCTGGCGATAATCCAGCAATTCGAACCGGACCCGGTTATCCAGGCCGGCTTCGGCGGCGCGGCGGCGAGCCACGCCCAGCTGCTCTGCCGACAAGGTGATGCCCAGCACCTCCACCTTGGCCAGCCGCGCCAGTTCCAGCGCCAATCCGCCCCAGCCTGAACCGATGTCCAGGATGCGCTGGCCGTCCTCCAGCAGCAGCTTTGCGGCGATATGGCGCTTCTTGGCTTCCTGGGCGGCTTCCAGGCTGATGCCGGGAGCGGGGAAATAGGCGCAGGAGTAATGCTGGTCTTTGTCGAGGAAGAGGCGGAACAGCGACTGGTTCAGATCATAGTGGTGAGACACCCGCCGCTGCGCCATGCGCAGCGGGTTGAACTGCTGCCAGGCCAGGAACAGCTCGCCCAGGGCGTTGTACAGCCGGCGCCCCGGGCTGAAGCCGGTTTCGCCCCAGTTGGTGCCGCAGATGTCGAGAAATTCGTGGAAGCTGCCCGCCTCCATCACCAGCGTGCCGTCGGTATAGGCTTCCAGCAGGTGATAATGGGGAGCCAGGAAGATGCGCCGCTCGGCGGCCGCGTCGGTAATGCGCGCCACCACTGTGGGCGGGGTGCCGTCGCCGTAATCGCGGCGATGGCCGGCATGATCGATCAGGCGAAGCGAACCGCGGCGGATCAACCGGCCGAACAGCAGGTCAAGCAGATGCATGGCGCGTCTCCCAATGCGCTTGGCAGATGGGAAGCGCTATTCAATCTGCAAGATAAACCGTGCGCGGGTGCCCGGACGCGCGAAAGCGCCGGAAGGGCATAGCCCCTCCGGCGCTCTGATACGCAGGCTCTGGACCCGAGAAGGCCTATTCGGCCTCGGGGGTCTCTTCGGCAGCGGCATCGGCCTCGGTCACCTCGGCTTCCTCGGCCGGCTGCTCGGCGGCAGCGGCTTCGGCGGCGGCGGCGCGCTCGGCCTCTTCCTGCGAGCGGGCGACGGTCACGGTCACGGTGATCGCCACTTCCGGGTGCAGGGAGAGCTTGACCGGGTAGGAACCCAGGGTCTTGATCGGGTTGTCCAGGTTGACCTGGTTGCGGGCGACGGTATAGCCGGCGGCCTTGACCGCCTCTGCCACGTCGCGGCCCGACACCGAGCCGTACAGCTGGCCGCCTTCACCGGCCTGGCGGACCATCAGGACCTTCAGGCCTTCCATCTTGGCGGCCACACCCTCGGCTTCCTCGCGGCGCTTCAGGTTGATGGCTTCCAGCTGAACCCGCTGCTTCTCGAAGAAGGCAAGGTTGTCCTTGTTGGCGCGCAGCGCCTTCTTCTGGGGCAGCAGGAAA
>DATJKV010000611.1:0-6546 GCA_035491155.1 Magnetospirillum sp.
GTGGTGTTCGACAAGACCGGAACCCTGACCGAAGGCAAGCCCGAGCTGATCCGCCCCCAGCCCAACGAAATCGGCGGCTGGACGGTCGAGCAACTGACCCAGGCCGCCGCTTTGGCCGCCGCCTCGCGCCACCCGCTGGCCCGCGCGCTGGCCGCCGCCGCGCCGGGCATCGCGCCGCCGGAAGGAGTGCGCGAGGAGCCGGGCCGTGGCATGGCCGCCGGGACCGTGCGGCTGGGCAGCCGCGCCTGGATCGGCGTCGCCGACGATTCCCAGGCGGAAGGCCCCGAACTGTGGCTGGACGTGCCCGGCCAGGCGCCGATCCGCTTCGCCTTCGCCGACGCTCCCCGCCCCGACTCCGGCGCCGTGGTGGCGGAATTGAAGCGGCGCGGCCTGAAGCTGGAACTGCTGTCGGGCGACCGCGAGGCCACGGTCCGCCGCATCGCCGACCAGTTGGGCATCGACACCTGGCAGGCCGCCCGCACCCCCGCCGACAAGGTGGCCCGCCTCGAACAGCTGAAGGCCGAGGGCCGCAAGGTGCTGATGGTGGGCGACGGCCTGAACGACGCGCCGGCCCTGGCCGCCGCCCACGTTTCCGCCTCGCCCTCCACCGCCGTGGACGTCAGCCAGACCGCCGCCGACGTGGTGTTCCAGGGCCATCGCCTGGGTCCCGTCGCCGAGGTACTCCGTGTGGCGGTGTCCTCACGCAAATTGGTTAAGCAAAATTTCGTACTGGCATTGGGCTATAATGTGTTTACCGTACCGATGGCGGTAGCCGGGTTCGTAACCCCTCTGATCGCCGCGATTGCCATGTCCACGTCGTCGCTGGTAGTAATTGGCAACGCCCTGCGACTGTCACGCGGGAGAACCGGTTGACCAACCTTCTGATGCTCATTCCCGTCGCCCTCGTTCTCGGGGGTATCGGGCTGGTCGCTTTCCTCTGGGCTTTGAAGTCCGGCCAGTTCGACGACCTGGACGGGGCCGCCCACCGCATCCTGTTCGAGGATGAGGACAGCGGGCCCACGCAGCATCCTGAAGGCAAGGCCTGATGAGGGAGGCACTGTGAACGTCATGCCGCCCTTGGACTTCGACGATCACAAAACCGAGCGTGCCGACACGCCGGATTTCGCCGCCCCTCCCTGCCGCAATTGCGATGTGGTGCGTGAGCTGGCGTTCTGCGCCGACCTGTCGTCCGACGAGATCCGCCGCCTGGCCACCGTGCGCTGCCATGCCCAGCTGCCGGCCAGCTTCACGGTTTTCCGCGAAGGCGATGCCGCCGACCACGTCTATTCCATCTCGGCCGGGGCGGTGAAGCTGTACAAGCTGATGAGCGACGGCCGCCGCCAGATCGTCGGCTTCCTGTTCTCGGGCGACATGTTCGGCCTGGCGCTGGACGGCGGCTATTGCTACACCGCCGAGACTTTGATCCCCAGCCAGCTGTGCCGGTTCACCTACCGCAAGCTCGACACCGTGATGTTCGAGTTCCCCCGGCTTGAGCGCAAGATGTTCACCATGACCGTGAAGGACCTGGTGGCGGCGCAGGAGCAGATGCTGCTGCTGGGGCGCAAGACCGCGCGCGAGAAGGTGGCCACCTTCCTGATGAAGCTGTCGCGCCGCGCCGAACAACGCGGTCTGCCGCCCAGCCCCATATCCCTGCCCATGAGCCGCGCCGACATCGCCGATTATCTGGGCCTGACCATCGAAACGGTCAGCCGCACCTTCACCCAGCTGAAGCGGGAAGACATCATCGGCCTGCCCGACTCGGGCCACGTGGTGCTGACCGACGCCGAGGGCCTGCGCGAACTGGCCGAAGGCGCCGGCGCCGGCTGATTCGCAGCGCTGCAATAGGGCCCGGCATTTTAGCGTTTGACTTCACCGCCCCATGGTGGAAAACCGGGACTCCCAACGCCAAGGAGGGCCCGTTGAGCACCGAGATTCGCACCAAGCGCCTGACCGTCCGCGATATCTGCGCCCGCAAGGGCGGCGATCCGGTGGTGGTGCTGACCGCCTACACCGCTCCCATGGCCGGCCTGCTGGACCCGCATGTGGACGTGCTGCTGGTGGGCGATTCGCTCGGCATGGTGCTGTACGGCATGGACAGCACCCTGGCCGTCAGCGTGGACATGATGATCAACCACGGCAAGGCGGTGATGCGCGGCTCGCGCCAGGCCATGGTGGTGGTCGACATGCCCTTCGGCAGCTATCAGGAAAGCCGCGAGCAGGCCTATCGCAACGCCGCCCGTATCCTGGCCGAGACCGGCTGCGCCGCCGTCAAGCTGGAGGGCGGCCGCGAGATGGCCGACACCATCCACTTCCTGACCACGCGCGGCGTGCCGGTGATGGCCCATATCGGCCTGATGCCCCAGCAGGTGAACACCGCCGGGGGCTTCCGCGCCCACGGCCGCAGCGGCGAAGAAGCGGCGGTGATCCGCGCCGACGCCCAAGCGGTGGCCGATGCCGGCGCCTTCTCGGTGGTGGTCGAGGGCACCGTCGAGCCGGTGGCCCACGCGCTCACCGCCGAACTGGACATCCCCACCATCGGCATCGGCGCCTCGCCCGCCTGCGATGGCCAGGTGCTGGTGACCGAGGACCTGCTGGGCCTGTTCAACGATTTCACCCCGAAATTCGTCAAGCGCTTCGCCAATCTGTCGCCGCTGGTGTCCGAGGCGGCCGCCGCCTATGCGAGCGAGGTGAAGTCGCGCACCTTCCCCGCCCCCGAGCACTGCTTCGGCGTCCCCAAGAAGCCCAAGGACTAAAGCGATGACCCAGGACCGCAACCTCGACATCGTCCGTTCGGTGGCCGACCTGCGCGCCCGCGTGAAGTACTGGCGCGACCAGGGCCTGAGCGTCGCCATGGTGCCCACCATGGGCGCCCTGCACCAGGGCCACCTGAGCCTGGTGCGCGCCGGCCTGGACGTGGCCGACCGCGTGGTCGCCTCGGTGTTCGTCAACCCCACCCAGTTCGGCCCCAACGAGGACCTGTCGCGTTATCCGCGCCAGGAAGCCAAGGATGCCGAGCTGCTGGACGGTGCCGGCTGCCACCTGCTGTTCGCCCCCAAGGTGGAGGAGATGTATCCCGACGGCTTCGCCACCACGGTTTCGGTCAAGGGCGTGTCGCAGCCGCTGGAAGGCGCCTTCCGCCCCGGCCATTTCGACGGCGTCGCCACCGTGGTTTCCAAGCTGCTGTTGCAATGCCTGCCCGATTTCGCCCTGTTCGGCGAGAAGGACTGGCAGCAATTGGCGGTGATCCGCCGACTGGTCCGCGACCTCGACCTGCCGGTCAAAATCGTCGGCATTCCCACCGTGCGCGAGGCCGACGGCTTGGCCCTGTCGTCGCGCAACGCGTACCTGTCGGATGAAGACCGAGCCATCGCCCCGGCCCTGTACAAGGCGCTGGTCAGCGTGGCGGAAGGCGTCCGCCAGGGTGGCTCTGCCGAGGAGCTGTGCCACCGCGCCGCCGCCGACCTGATCGCCGCCGGCTTCGCCAGCGTCGATTACATCGACATGCGCGACGCCGACAGCATGGCCAAACTGCGCAGCCTCGACCGCCCCGCCCGCATCCTGGTCGCCGCCCGCCTGGGCACCACCCGGCTGATCGACAACATCGGGGTGGAGCCTTAAGGGAATGCTGGAGCGCCTGTTCGCCCTCAAGGCCCACGGCACCTCCGTGGGCACCGAGGTGCTGGCAGGCGCCACCACCTTCCTGACCATGGCCTACATCATCTTCGTCAACCCGGTCATCCTGGCCGATGCAGGGATGGACCGGGGCGCGGTGTTCACCGCCACCTGCATCACGGCGGCGGTGGGCAGCCTGGTGATGGGCCTGTGGGCCAATTATCCCATCGCCCTGGCACCGGGCATGGGGCTCAACGCCTATTTCACCTATTCGGTCGTGCTGGGCATGGGCCAGCCCTGGCAGGTGGCGCTGGGCGCGGTGTTCATCTCGGGCGTGCTGTTCCTGCTGCTGGCCGTCACCAAGGTGCGCGAGGCCATCATCAACGCCATCCCCACCTCGCTGAAACTGGCCATTTCCGCCGGCATCGGCCTCTTCCTGGGGATCATCGCGCTGAAGAACGCCGGGCTGATTGCCGCCCACCCGGCCACATTGGTCACCCTGGGCGACGTCACCAGCCCGCCGGCCCTGCTGGCGGTGGCGGGGTTCCTGGCCATGGTGGCACTGGATACGCGTCGCGTGCCGGGCGCCATGATGATCGCCATTCTAGGCACCACCACCGCCGGCGTGGCGCTGGGCATCTCCCCCTTCGCCGGGGTGATGGCGCCGCCGCCGTCGCTGGCCCCCACTTTCCTGCAGATGGACGTGGCCGGCGCCGCCCACCTGGGCCTGGCCGCCATCGTCTTCGCCTTCCTGTTCGTGGATTTGTTCGACAATGCCGGCACCCTGATCGGCCTGGCCCACCGCGCCGGCATGCTGGACGACGAGGGCCGGCTGCCGCGCCTGAACCGGGCGTTGATCGCCGATTCCCTGGCGGCCATGGCCTCGGGCATGCTCGGCACCTCGACCACCACCAGCTACATCGAGAGCGCCGCCGGCATCAAGGCGGGCGGGCGAACCGGCCTGACCGCCGTGGTGGTGGCGGCACTGTTCCTGCTGGCGCTGGCCTTCAGCCCGCTGGCCGCCTCGGTGCCCGCCTACGCCACCGCCCCGGCGCTGTTGTTCGTCGCCTGCCTGATGGCGCGGAGCCTGGCCGACATCGCCTGGGACGACCTGACCGAGGCGGTGCCGGCCATGGTGACGGCCCTCGCCATGCCGCTCACCTTTTCCATCGCCCACGGCATCAGCTTCGGTTTCATCGCCTTTGCCGGCATCAAGCTGCTGTCGGGCCGGGTGCGCGAGCTTACCCCCACCGTCGCCGTGCTGGCCGCCGCCTTCGTGCTGAAATACTGGCTGCTGGGATAGCCCTCCCGGTTTCCCTTGACGGGTCAAAAACCCCGGCTATGATCGCGCCACCAATACCCCCGGTGCCCCAGTGGCGGAATTGGTAGACGCAGTCGACTCAAAATCGACCGCCGCAAGGCTTGCTGGTTCGAGTCCGGCCTGGGGCACCATTTTCTCCCTGAACCAAGGGACTCAACGGGTTCGGCAAGTCACAAAGAACACCGAGCCTTTCCCCAGCCAAGACCGAAGGCCAACGGGGTGACCGAGCAGTTGTCCGGTCCGAGCCACGATGGACAAGCCGAGACCAAGTCCGCGGGAGCGGTCGCGGTTTGGATTGTCTAATTGGACGAATTCATCCCAGATTTCCGCCTGTTTCTCAGGAGGGACGCCGGGGCCGGTATCCCAGACCTCGACGCGAATGCTGTCACCTTCACGGCGACACCCAAGCAGGATTCTTCCCTCCTTGGTGTATTTGAGGGCATTGGTCAGCAGGTTGCGGATCATTCGTCCCAGGAGCACGGGGTCGGAGTGGATGGTGGCAGTGCATGGAACATAGCGGAGCGACAATCCTTGCCCGGCTGCCACATCGCGGAATTCCTCCACCTGACCTGCGAGGATTTCATTCAGTTGGATAGGTGCGATGTTCGGTGTCGTCGTGCCCGCTTCAAGCGCCGATATGTGCAAGAGGGTGTCCAGCAATTCCTGGCCGGCGGCCATGGCCGTCGAAAGGCCATCCAGCGCCTTCTGATAGGGCGCTTCCGTTAGCTGCATCACCAAAATGTCCCTGAACAGCGCCATGGCTTGGTATGGCTGCCTCAGGTCGTGGCTTGCCGCCGCGAGAAACCTGCTCTTGGCCAGATTTGCGCGCTCGGCCGCGTCTAGGGCTTGGCTAGTTTGGCCGAATGCTCGATCCCGTTCACGTTGCGCGCGGCGCCAATTCTCGGCAACGATGGCCAAAAACAGCGATGAAGCGGCGTCGCCGAACAACAACATCTGAACCCGCAGCAAATGATCCGAAGCCATGCCGGAGACCGCGCTCCCTTGAACGAGCGTGGCCAGACCGGCTGCGGCAGTCAGCATGGTGGTAGCAGCCGCGGCCCAGACCACTCCGAAGCGCAGCGCCACCCACAGCAGCGGTGGCAGGCTGACATTGAAAAGCATCGTTTCGCCGGTAAAAGCCAGCCTGGAATCAAATGCGTATGCTGCCGTGAGTGCGCCGACCACTAGTGCCACTTCCCAGGAACGATCCCGCAGTTTCGGCGATTCACACCTGTTCCAGGCGAGGACGAGTGGTGTAAGCGTCATTACGTAAAGCCCATCGCCCAACCACCAAGATCGCCATGCCGGCCAAAACTCTCCCGCCAACGGCGGCAAATACAGGATGGCCAACGTAGCACCAACAGGAGCTACCAACCCAACATAACAGACAATAAAAACCAGGTAATGGCGCGGATTTGTAACAGGATATACCTGGTACCACCTTAATATAATGGCACACATAAGGGTTTGAGCTGCATTGAGCGCAGCAAACACCAACGAGTCAGCAACACCAGACATTGACAGTTCCGCGGCGAAATCGCCCAGCCAAGATCCAACAACGAGATGTGGCCACCATTGAGTTCGGGCCCGCAGCAAAGCCCCTAATGTTAGGG
>DATJKV010000612.1:0-3264 GCA_035491155.1 Magnetospirillum sp.
ACTTCATGGACGAGGTGCCGTTCAAGGACATCTACATCCATGCCCTGGTCCGTGACGAGAAGGGCCAGAAGATGTCCAAGTCCAAGGGCAACGTCATCGATCCGCTGGTGCTGATGGACAAGTACGGCACCGACGCCGTGCGCTTCACCCTGGCGGCGCTGGCCGCCCAGGGTCGCGACATCAAGCTGGCGGAAGGCCGGGTCGAGGGCTACCGCAACTTCGCCACCAAGCTGTGGAATGCGGCGCGCTTCTGCCAGATGAACGAATGCGCCCCCATCGCCGGTTTCGACCCCAAGGCGGTCAAGGAAACGGTCAACCGCTGGATCGTCGGCAAGACCGCCGAGGTGGCGGACAAGGTGGCCGCGGCGCTGGACACCTATCGCTTCGATGCCGCCGCCGGTGCCGCCTACCAGTTCGTCTGGGGCACCTTCTGCGACTGGTATCTGGAATTCGCCAAGCCCATCTTCTCGGGCGCTGACGAGACCGCCAAGGCCGAGACCCGCGCCACCGCCGCCTGGGTGCTGGACATGAT
The DNA here is from genome assembly GCA_035491155.1 of Magnetospirillum sp. Classification (GTDB taxonomy): domain Bacteria; phylum Pseudomonadota; class Alphaproteobacteria; order Rhodospirillales; family Magnetospirillaceae; genus Magnetospirillum. The sequence continues at coordinate 533 of DATJKV010000612.1, forward strand.
CCTGCACGTGCTGCACCCCTTCATGCCCTTCATCACCGAGGAGCTGTGGGCGCAGATGGGCGGCCGCAGCGATCAGCTGATGCTGCGCGACTGGCCCAAGTTCGAGGGCCTGCATGACGCCGCCGCAGAGGACGAGATGGACTGGGTGGTGCGCGTCATCTCCACCGTGCGCGGCGTGCGCTCCGAGATGAACGTGCCGGCCGGCGCCCAAGTGGATCTGCTGGTATCGGGGCTGGCCTCGAACAGGCAGGCCTGGGCCAAGACGCACGCCGACCTGATCGTCCGCCTGGCCCGCCTGGCGGCCTTTGAGCCCCACGCCGCCGGCGAGCGCATCGCCCAGGCGTTCTCGCATGGCGCCGCGCAGATGGTGGTGGACGAGGCCACCTTGGTGATGCCGTTGGCCGGCGTCATCGAAATCGACAAGGAGCGGTTGCGCCTGGAAAAGGAAATCGCCCGCGTCGAGGCTGAAATCGGCAAGGTCGATAAGAAGTTCGCCAATCCGGATTTCGTCGCCAAGGCGGCCCCGGAAGTGGTGGAGGAAAACCGCGAGCGCCGTGCCGAATGGTCGGCCGCCAAGGAAAAGCTTCAGGAAGCTCTGCAAAGGCTTTCCGGGGCCTGACCAAAGATTAGGGGAGGGGGCTTTGCGCCCCCTTTTCCAATTTGCCCCGTCGCCATGGCGGTGCGGGCGTGTTAAATATTAGAGGTAGAAGCCGCAACCAGCGGACACTCTTCACCAGAGACAGGGCCATGGCTGATTCCGGTGAGAAGATCACCCGTGAACTGACCATCCGGTACGTGGCCGTCTTGGCCGTGCTGGGGGGCTTGGCCATCGCCTCGTTCCTGGGGCTGGCCCGTATCCTGATGGATGCGGAAAGCGGCACCGCGCTGGTCAACGTCGCCGGCCGCCAGCGCTCCCTGGTTGAGCGCATCGCCTTCCTGGGCACCCGCCTGACCCTGCTTCCCGCCTCGGGGAGCGAGCGCGCCGAAGCCGAGCGTTACTACAACGAGGCGCTCAATCTTCTTGAATCCGCCCATGCCGGCTTGCTGGCCGGGCTTCCGGAATTGCGTTCGCCCAAACCTCCGTCCAAGGACCTGCTGGCGCTCTATTTCGGCCCTGAAGGCGGCGTCGATGAGCACTTGCGCGATTTCGCCGCCCACGCGCGCTCCATCTCACAGCGCTTTCCCGCCACGGTCGCGCCCGACGATCCCGATCTGGCCGGCATGGCCGAGGCTGCGGCCGGGCCGCTGCTGGTCGAGCTGGACCGCCTCACCGCCATGTACCAGGTGGAGAACGAGGAGCGGTTGATCCGCCTGTCGGCCCTGCACGGCGCCGCGCTGGTGGTGATCCTGGCCCTGCTGGTTGTCTCGGCGGCCGGCGTGTTCCAGCCCATGGTGGCCCGCATCAAGGCGGACATCGAGGAACGCACGCGGGCCGAACGGGAGTTGCGCGAGTCGGAAGAGCGCCTGTGGAAGATTCTGGAAGAAAGCCCGGTCGGCGTGTCGGTATCGCGCCGTTCGGATGGTCGGGTGATTTTCGCCAATACTCGTTTCTGCGAAATTATTGCTGCCAGCCGCGCCGATGTGCTGGACGACCTGGCGCGCAACCACTACGTGGACGAGGCGCAGCGCCAGCGCATCGTCGCCAAGCTGAAGGCCGAAGGCCACATCGACGATGAGGAAGTGGAATTCCGCCGCCGCAACGGCGAGTCCTTCTGGAGCCTGCTTACCATCCGCGCCTCGCGCATCGAGCAGGAGGTGGTGAACCTGGCCTGGGTCTACGACATTTCCGCCATGAAGGCGGCCGAGGCCAGCCTCAAGCTGACCGCCAGCGTGGTGGAAAGCGCCACCGAGGCGGTGGTCATCACCAATGCCCGCAACCAGATCGAATACGTCAACCCGGCGTTCACGACCATCACCGAATACCGTGCGGATGAAGTCATCGGTGCCAATCCCAGCATGCTGCAATCGGGTCGCCACGATGGCGATTTCTACCGCGCCATGTGGACCGAACTGCGCGCGAAGGGACGCTGGCGCGGCGAGATATGGAATCGCCGCAAGTCGGGCGAGTTCTATGCCGAGTGGTTGTCCATCGTCGCCATCAAGGACAAGGCCGGCAACACCACTCACCACATCGCCATCTTCTCGGACATTACCCACCGCAAGGAGGACGAGGAGCGAGTGTGGCGTCAGGCCAATTACGACGTGCTGACCGGCCTGCCCAATCGTGCCTTGTTCCTCGACCGCCTGACTCAGGCGGTGCGCCAGACCCGGCGCGAGGGGAAGAAGTTCGCGCTGATGTTCCTGGACCTGGACGGTTTCAAGAAGGTCAACGACACCCTCGGCCACGCCGCCGGCGATATCTTGCTGCAGCAGACCGCCGCCCGCCTGACCGAGTGCATGCGCTCGTCGGATACGGTGGCGCGCCTGGCCGGTGACGAATTTACCTGCATCCTGTCGGGTATCCGCAACCGCGAGGATGCCGCCATGGTGGCGGCCAAGATACTTGAGCGCCTGTCCGAGCCCTATGATCTGGACGGTTCGTCCGCCCAAGTGCGTGGCTCGATTGGCATCGCCATCTTCCCCGACCATGCCGTGGATGGTGGCGCCCTGATGAAACTGGCCGATGAGGCCATGTATGCCGTCAAGAAACGGGGCAAGAACAACTTCGAATTTGTCGAAGGCGAGGAGTTACACGCCCCGGCGGAGGCCAGTTCCTAAACCTGTAGGATGTC
>DATJKV010000613.1:0-2161 GCA_035491155.1 Magnetospirillum sp.
CGTATTCTTGCTTGGCGACGCGGGCCTGCAGGTCGATGTCCTGCACCACTAGGTCGTCTGCCGCCAGGAAGCGCTGCAGCGTCTCGCCGTTGGCGAGGGCGCGGCCCTTTTCCATCTCGCCGGCGGCCAACAGGCGCAGCACCTCGTCCTTGGCGGCGAGATAGGCGGCTATGCCATTTTCGACTTTGCCGGCCAGGGCTTTCTCTTCGGCATCCATGTAGGTGGTGGAATAGTCCTTCCACTCCTTGCCAATGGTGGTCTCAACCGCCCTGATTTCGGCCATCAGGGGCTCGTTGATCTTTTCCTGCTCCAGCATCTTCAGGACGCGGACGCGGATCTTGAACAGGCCGCGCTCGATCGTGCCCAGCTGAACCAGCGGCTCGGTGCGGTCTTCGTAGACGGTCTTCAGCCCGGCGGCGATGGAGGACATGCCGCGCATGCCGACGCCGGCCACCGCGAGCAGGAACAGCGCCATGACGGCGACCAGGATGCCAAGCCTTCCGGCGATGCGAATTCGGGCGATCATCTCTCTTCCTCTTTCCGAGGGTTCGGTCAGTGGGATGGCGGCGCCGTATCGGCGTCGTCGGAGTCCAGAAGGTGTTCAAGGTCCAGCAGCGCCACCATGCGGCCATCCACGGCGACGATGCCGCTAAGGACGTCGTGCCGCTGGGCGTGGGCGTGTTCCAACTCGGGTACCGGCTGGATGGCGTCCGCCGGCACGGTCAGGATGTCGGCCACCGCGTCGACCAGGATGCCCACGTCGCGGCCGTCCACGTTCACCACCATGATGACGTGGCGGGGGGCGGCCTCGGTCAGGCCGCGTCCAAAGCGGGCACGCAGGTCGAGCACCGGCACGACAGAGCCGCGCAGGTCGATGACGCCCCGCATATGGGCGGGCGAGTCGGGCAGGATGGTAGTGGGTGTCCAGCCGCGGATCTCGCGGATGGCGATGATGTCGACGCCGTATTCCTCGTCGCCGATGGTGATGGAAATGAACTGGCGCGTGGCGCCATCAGCCTGAGACTGACCTTTGCCCGTGTTTAATGCCATGCCCCACCCGCCCCGTGGTCTCGCAGGTAATACGATAGGGCATTATGACTTGCGGGTCATTTAATAATTACAAATATCAAAATCATGTATTTGTAATGTAAGCGGGGAGGGTGTCGTTCTCTTTTAACTCTCCTAAAAAGAAAAGGGGCCGGTGGTGTCGGCCCCTTTTTGGCTCAGAACTCTTCCCATTCCTGGGCGGCGGGCTTGGCCGCCGCCTTGGGCTTCGCCGTGATCTTCAGCGGCTTGGTCACCGGTTTCGGGGTCGGCTTGGACTTGGGAGCCGGTTTGGCAATTGCTTCGGCCGCTGCTGCCCCGGTGTTGAAGAAGCCCATCAGGCGGTTCAGTTCGCGCGACTGGTCTTCCAGCGCATGGGCGGCGGCGGCGGATTCCTCCACCAGCGCGGCGTTCTGCTGGGTCATCTCGTCCATCTGGGTGACGGCGGCGTTGACCTGGTCGATGCCCGAGGCCTGTTCGCTGCTGGCGGCGGCGATCTCGGCGACGATGTCGGCCACGCGCTTGACGCTGCCCAGGATGTCCTCCAGCGTCTTGCCGGCGCCCTTGACCAAATCGGCGCCCGAGCGCACCTGGGTCGAGCTTTCGGCGATCAGCGTCTTGATCTCCTTCGACGCCTGGGCCGAGCGCTGGGCCAGGTTGCGCACCTCCTGCGCCACCACGGCGAAGCCCTTGCCGGCGTCGCCGGCGCGCGCCGCCTCGACCGCGGCGTTCAAGGCCAGCAGGTTGGTCTGGAAGGCGATCTCGTCGATCATGCCGACGATGTCCTCGATCTTCTGCGACGAGGATTCGATGCGGCCCATGGCATGGACGGCGTTGTTGACCACCTCGCCGCCGCCCGCCGCGATCTCGCGGGCGCTGGCGGCCAGCTGGTTGGCCTGCTGGGCGTTGGCGGCGTTCTGACGCACGGTGGCGGCCAGCTCCTCCATCGACGCCGCGGTCTCCTCCAGGGCCGAGGCCTGCTGTTCCGAGCGTTCCGACAGGTCCTGCGACCCGGCCGCCACCTCGGAGGCCGCCGAGTTGATCTGGCTGGCGCCGGAATTGATGTTGGTGACGATCTCGAACAGCTTGTCGGCGGTCTGGTTGACGTCGCCCTTCA
>DATJKV010000614.1:0-2248 GCA_035491155.1 Magnetospirillum sp.
AGTCGGAATACGAGTCCGAGCGCACCACCTTCAGCTTGGGGAAGATGGTCGAGCGGTCGGCAATCCTGCGCAATGTCTCGGTGCAACTGGCCGTGATCGGCGCCGATGGCCTGCTGAAGGACAGCTCGGTGCCGGGCTTCACCCCGCTTGACCTGAGCGACCGCGAACACTTCCGCATCCACCGCAGCACCCCCAATGCCGGCCTGTTCATCAGCAAGCCGGTGCTGGGCCGCGCCTCGGGCAAATGGTCCATCCAGCTGACGCGCCGCCTGGACAATCCCGACGGCAGTTTCGCCGGGGTGCTGGTGCTGTCGCTGGACCCCAAGTACCTGTCAGATTTCTATGGCTCCATCGATGTGGGCGCCAGGGGCGTGATTCTGCTGGTCGGCCGCGACGGCATCGTCCGTGCCGCGTCGGACGCGTCGGTGGGGCGCGAGCTGCCGGCCGGTCAGGCCGATGCCCTGTTCGCTGCCGGCGCCGGCAGCCAGCGCACGGCCGGTCCGCTGGACGTTGAACCGCGTATCGCCAGCTTCCGCGCCTTGGGAGACCTGCCGCTGGCCGTCTGGGTCGGCCGCTCGCAGCATGAGGTGCTGGCCGGCCATGTGGACACCGTGCGCGGCTACGTTCTGGTCGGCGTGGCGGTTACCATTGTGCTGGGCACCGCGCTGTTGATGCTCTATGCCCTGGTGCGCCGCCAGGAGGCTACGGCCCGCGACTTGTCGGTGAAGAAGGCCGAATTGGTGGCCAGCCGTGCGCGCCTGCGCCGCTATGTGGTGGATCTTGAGCGCATTGCCGAGGTGGCCGCCCACGACATGCAGGAACCGCTGCGCCGGGTGGTCGCCTACGCCCAGCTGTTGTCCAATCACGCGCAGAACGCGCTGGACGCCGAGAGCCGCGATTACGTGGCCCACGTGGTGTCGGGCGCCCAGCGCATGCGCAAGCTGGTGCAGGACCTGGAGGCCTTCGTCGCTGTCGACCACCTGCCCGAGGTGGAACGCACCGTATCGGCCAGCGCCGCCGCCAGTGCCGCCACGGAAATCCTGGCCGAGCACGTGCGGACCAGCGGCGCCACCGTCCTGATCGACGCGCTGCCCGAAGTGGCGGCCGATGAGAAGAGCCTGACCGAGATTTTCACCCAGCTGGTGGACAACGCCATTCGCTACCGCGCCCCCGAGCGCAAGCCTCTGGTTCATGTAACGGCGCAGCGCCAGGAGGGGTTCGCGGTGTTCTCGGTGCGCGACAACGGCCAGGGCATCGAGGACAGTCACCTGCCGCGCCTGTTCGAAATCTTCCACCGTCTGCACGCCGTTGACGGCCGCATCGGCGCCGGCATCGGCCTGGCCATCGTGCGCCGCATGGTCGAGCGCCTGGGCGGGCGGGTGTGGGTGGAAAGCGAGGCCGGGTCCGGCAGCAGCTTCCATTTCACCTTGCCGCTGCGACTGGCGCAATCCGGATTGGATCAGGAGGTGCAAGCCGCCTGATCCGGCGACAACAGTTCCCGTCGGCCATCCCCGAACCCCAGCGCCGGCGGGAATTGCGAGAGGAGCCCTGGCCCCCAAACGGGGCTCCTCTCGAATCGAAATGTCTTGGGGTGTTTCCATGGTACGTCCCCGAACCCCAGCACCGTGGAAGCACCCTTGAGAGGGGGAGTGGTCCCCAAACGCTCCCCCTCACCCCTCTTTGTCCACCGCGGGGTATGTCCCGAACCCCAGTGTCCCGGGGTGGATGAAAAGGGGGGAAGCGGTCCCCAAACGCTTCCCCCCGCTCAACCCGTTTCACACGAGCTTCCTTGGCGGGAAGGCCCCACCCCCGTCTCCACCGGCCCCAATCCGGTGGGGACGGGGGAAGGCACTTTGTCGATTGGCCCTCAGGGCCGGGCGGGGCGCATCCGCGCCCCTTGGTTCACGCGCGCATAAGCGCACGGGGCCTCAATGGCCCAGTTGGGCACGTCGCGCCCTCCGGGTGCCAGGGCTACAAGTCTTGCGAGGGAACTATCCCATCAGGGCGCGGCGGTCTTCCATGATGCGGCGCAGGATGGGGGTGATGATCAGTTCCATGGCCAAGCCCATCTTGCCGCCGGGCACGACGATGGTGTTGCGGCGGCTCATCCACGAATCCTTGATCATCTGCAGCAGGAACGGGAAGTCGACGCGGAAGCGGTCAGGCTTGCGGAAGCGGATCACCACCAGGCTTTCGTCGGCGGTGGGGATGTCGCGGGCGATGATGGGGTCCGAGGTGTCCACGATGG
>DATJKV010000615.1:0-3544 GCA_035491155.1 Magnetospirillum sp.
GCGGGATGTAGCTTTCCAGCTCGGCCATCAGGTGGTCGTCCACCAGGACCGGGCTCGAGTACTTGGGGCCGCCATGGACCACGCGATGGCCGGCGGCACGCAGGGTGGCGCCCTCCAGGTGATCCTCGACCCAGTCGATCAGGTGCTTGAGCAGGTCGTCGTGGTTCATCTCGCGGTCGGCGGGCCAGCGCTGCTCGGACAGAGTGGCGCCGTCGGGAGCCTGGGCGATGAAGTGGGGGGCGACATTGATCCCCTCCACCTGGCCCTTGGACGACAGTATCGGCTTGCCGTCACCGTTGGACAGGAACAGCGAGAACTTGATGGAAGACGAACCGGCGTTGATGACCAGAATGCCGTCACGCATGGCATGCACTCCTTACTGAGCCGGCACGGCGGCCGCCTTGACGCGGCGGGCATGGGCGAACAGAACGGCGACGGCGCAGCTGGCCAGGCGGGCCTTGGCCGAATCGGCGCGGCTGGTCAGCACGATGGGCACACGGGCGCCCAGGACGATGCCGGCCGCGTCAGCCTCGGCCAGATACGACAGCTGCTTGGCCAGCATGTTGCCGGCCTCCAGGTCGGGCACCAGCAGGATGTCGGCCTGGCCGGCCACCGGCGAGGTGATCTTCTTGATCCGCGCCGCTTCGGCCGAGATGGCGTTGTCGAAGGCCAGCGGGCCGTCCAGCTCGCCGCCGGTGATCTGGCCGCGATCGGCCATCTTGCACAGGGCCGCCGCCTCGATGGTGGAGTTGATCTTGGGATACACCGTCTCCACCGCCGACAGGATGGCCACCTTGGGCTTGGGCACCTCCAGGCAGTGGGCCAGGTCGATGGCGTTCTGGACGATGTCCACCTTGTCTTCCAGGGTCGGATAGATGTTGATGGCGGCGTCGGTGATCAGCAGCGTCTTCGGGTAGGTGGGCACGTCCATGACGAAGACGTGGCTGATGCGCCGCCCGGTGCGCAGGCCGGTGTCGCGGCGCGCAACCTCGTGCATCATCTCGTCGGTGTGCAACGATCCCTTCATCAACGCCTCGGCCTCGCCCGAGCGGCACAGGGCGACCGACTTCTCGGCGGATTCGTGGCTGTGCTGGGTGTCGATGATGCGGATGCCGGTCAGATCGAAACCGAACTCGGCCGCCAGCGAGCGGATCTTGGCCTCAGGGCCCACCAGGATGGGGTTGATCAGGCCGTGCTTGAACGCCTCGACGGGGCCTTCCAGCGACACCTGGTCGCACGGGTGGCACACCGCCACCGAAATGGGGGCCAGCGGACCGCAGCGTTCGATGATGTCCTCGAACACGTGGTGGCGGCGACGCAGGGAGACCTCGTGCAGCTCCATCTTGGGCTGGATCACCTTGACGGTCGGCGCATAAACCTCGGCGCGGCCCTGGTAAACGACCTCGCCCTTCTGGTTCTCGGCCTTGCAGGCAAAGCTGATGACGTTGGGGGGCATCTTCTCCTGCGCGGTGACGGTCAGCGTCAACGTGTCGCCCACCTCGACGGGGCGCAGGAATTCGAAGTTCTGGCCCTTGAGCACGGTGCCCGGGCCGGGCAGTTCATTGCCGAACAGCGCCGACAGAAGCGATCCGCCCCACATGGAATGGGCGAGCACCTTGCGATGCTGGGCCAGCTGCTGGGCCTGCTCGGCGCTGTAATGGGTGGGGTTCAAGCCGCCGGTGGCGACACCGAACAGTTCCACATCCTCCATGCGGCAGGTGCGGGTGAGAGAGGCTGTATCACCGACCTTGATCTCGTCCCAGGTCCGGTTCTCCATCATCTCGACCATTCTCGACTCCCTCACATGTTGCGGTGCGGAATATACGTACCTTCCCAAGGGTGATACAACCGGTGTCGGAAATCCTTCATCAATTGGTCACTGTATACCTCGAAAGGGAAAAGCGGAAAGCGGTAGTCCTTTGGTCCAGGCGGCAGGTCGAACCGCCAGTGTCCATCCTCTTTCAAAAAAGAAGGAAGCTCGGGGACTTTTGCGCACAGCACCTACCCGACTGGATAGGGCGCCTATTGACAGACACATGGCCGACATGACCTTTGGGCGCGTTGCCGTGAACCAAGGTCGGGGCTAATCTCTCGCACCGATAAGACAATGGTATAGGCTGGGGACCCAATGAGCGTACGCAACCTGAAGGCCCTGTTCCGCCCGCAATCGGTCGCCGTGATCGGTGCCACCGCCACGCCCAAGATGCCCGGCTCGGTGGTGATGAAGAACCTCCTTCAGGCCAATTTCGCCGGTCCCATCATCCCGGTCACCGCCGATCACCAATCGGTGGCCGGCGTGCTTGCCTACCCGGATGTCTACAGCCTGCCCATCGTCCCCGACCTCGCCGTCATCTGCACGCCCGCCGCCACTGTGCCGGGCATCATCAAGGCGCTGGGAGAGAAAGGAACCCGTGCCGCCTGCATCATGTGCCCCGGCCTGGATTATGAGCACGACGAGAGTGGCCGCAGCCTGCTGGACGTGGCCATGGCCGAGGCCAAGCCTTACGGCCTGCGGCTGCTGGGCCCGAACTCCATGGGCATCCTAGTCCCCGGCATCGGCTTGAACGCCAGCATGGCCCCCGAGGACGCGCTGAAGGGCAAGATCGCCTTCGTATCGCAATCGGGCGCCCTGTGCACCGCCGTGCTGGATTGGGCGTGCACCAAGGGCATCGGCTTTTCGCACTTCATCCACACCGGCGAAGGCGCCGACATCAGCATCGGCGACATCCTGGACTACCTGGGCTCGGACCCCTATACCCGCGCCATCCTGGTTTATGTCGAGACCCTGCGCGGGCGGCGCAACTTCATGTCGGCGGCCCGCGCCGCCGCCCGCAACAAGCCAATTCTGGTGATCAAGGCCGGCCGCTCGGCCGAGGGCGCCCTGGCGGCCAGCTCGCATACCGGATCGCTGGCCGGCTCGGACCTGGTGTTCGACGCCGCCATCCGCCGCGCCGGCATGCTGCGGGTGCAGGACATCGACGAGCTGTTCGGCGCGGTGGAGACCCTGGCCCGCTCGCGCCCCGTGAAGGGCAAGCGCCTGGCCATCCTCACCAATGGCGGCGGCATCGGGGTGATCGCCGCCGACGACCTGGCCGATGGCGGCGGCGAATTGGCCGAGCTGCCCGAGGAGGTTATCGCCAAGCTGGACGCGGTGCTGCCGTCCACCTGGTCGCGCGTCAACCCCATTGACATCGTCGGCGACGCCGACGGCGAGCGTTACGCCAAGGCCATGTCCATCCTGCTGGACTGCAAGGCGGTCGACGGCGTGCTGGTGATGTACGCTCCCACCGCCATGTCCGACCCCGAGGCCGTGGCCGAAGCGGTGATCAAGGTGTTCAAGGAGCGCACCCGCGCCAACATCATGACCTGCTGGGCGGGCAGCGAGAAGGTGGCCAACGCGCGTCGCCTGCTGGCCGACGCGGCGGTGCCTACCTTCGACACCCCCTACGCCGCCGTACAGGGCTTCCTGCACTTGCTGGAGTACAAGCGGAACCAGGAAATGCTGATGGAAGTCCCGGTCTCGGCGGCCTCGGACTTCGTCCCC
>DATJKV010000616.1:0-10050 GCA_035491155.1 Magnetospirillum sp.
CGCAGGCGTTCGGGCGGGAAGCACAGGCTCACGGTGGTGCCGTGGCCCAGCCGGCTTTCCAGCAGCAAGTGGCCGCCGTGCAGGTCCATCAGCTTGCGTGACAGCGGCAGGCCCAGGCCGCTGCCCTCGAAGCGCCGGGCCATGCTGGAATCCACCTGACCGAATGGCGCCATCACCTTGGCGATGTCCTCGGGGGCGATGCCGATGCCGGTGTCGCGGACCACGATCACAAGTCCGTCGGCTCCCGTTTTCAACGACACCGTGACCGTGCCGCCGATGGGCGTGAACTTCACCGCGTTGCCCAGCACGTTGACCAGAACCTGCTTCAGCCGGCGCGGATCGGCGAACAGCATGGGCGTCTTGTCCGGCAACTCGGCGGCGACGATCACTCCGGCCGCGTCGGCGCGGTCGCGGACCATGCCCATGCAGGACTGGATGATGGCCGCCGGGTCGACGCGCTCCTCGCGCAGCGACACGCGCCCAACCTCCAGCCGCGCCACGTCCAGCACGTCGTTGATCAACTGCAGCAGATGGGTGCCCGATTCGTGGATGTCGTGGGCGTATTCCAGGTATTGCGGCTGGCCCACCGCGCCCAGCAATTGCTGCTCGATGATTTCGGAGAAGCCGATGATGGCGTTCAAGGGCGTGCGCAGTTCGTGGCTCATGGTGGCCAGGAACTCGCTCTTGGCACGGTTGGCCAGTTCGGCCGCCTGGCGGGCGCTGTTGAGCGCTTCCTCCGCCTGCTTGCGTACGGTGATGTCGTGGAATACCTGCAGCACCGACTGGCTGCCGTCGGGGTTGTGCACCCAGGTGGAGGTAAGATCGTAGGTGAGCCCGGTGCGGGGGGCGCGCCATTCCGAGCGTCGGGTCTGCTGGTCGGAGGCGGGCAGGGGCAAGGCGCTTTCGAACACCTCGACCGCCGGCTTGCCTTCCACGTCGCCGAACTGGGCCACCAGGGCTGGATTGGCGAATTGGAAGCAACCGTGCGCGTCGATCAGGGCGATACCGTCGTGGATGCCCTCCAGCACTCGGCGCACGTTGGCGTGCTCGCGCTCCACCGCCTGGCGCAGTTGGCGGACCTCGGTGACGTCCTCCTTGATGGCGATGAAGTTCTCCACCTCGCCGGAGGGCGACTTCACCGGGGCGATGGTCATCCGCTCCCAATAGGTGGTGCCGTCGCGCCGCTGGTTGACGATCTCGCCGCGCCACTCGTGACCATTGCCGATGGTGCGCCACATCTCGTCATAGACCGCCTGCGGCGTCTGGGGCGAGCGCAGCATACGCGGGTTGTGGCCCACCGCCTCGTCGCGACTGAAGCCGGTCATGGTGCTGAACGCGGGGTTGACGTACTCGATCAGGCCACCGGTATCGGTGATCATCACCGATACCGGGCTTTGTTCGACGGCGCGAAACAGCTTGCGCGCCTCTTCCTCGGCGACGGCGGCACGGCGTTCGCTGCGGCGCAGGGTTTCCATCGAGAACACCACCAGACCCACGACCACCCCGACCACCAGGTAGAAAGTGATTTCGGCCGAGACCAGGTTGTCGTGGATGCGGCTTTCCATCTCGCCGGCCAGCTTTTCCTCGGCATTGGCGATCAGGTCGATCTGCGCCTTGTGGGTGCGATGCCAGGTGTCGGCGTCGGCGGGGCCCAGCTTACCCGCCAGTGCCTCCTCATGCAGGCGGTCGATCTCGGACAGGATCGGGCCGCGCACGATCTCGTCATAGAGTTCGAGTTGACGAGGCGAGGCGTGGGTGCGGAAGGATTGCAGGAAGGCCTTGCGCTCGGCCTCCGCCTCGCCGAACAGGCGCTGGAGGTCCCGGTTCGAGCGCCCCTGCAACAGCCACGAGGCGCCGATGGAGCGCTCGCGGCTGATCCGGTCCTTGATCAGGCCCAGGTCCATATAGGCCGAGATCAGGTTGCTGAGGTCGGCCACGGCAAGTTTGGACGAGGTGGCGATCATGGTCGAGACCAACCCGCCATAGCCGTCCAGCACGTCGCGCAGTTCTCCGTCGCCGTCCACTTGGGCGCGCAACGCGTCCAGGGCGCCCAGGCCGAGGTCGGTGCGATGACCGCCAAACAGGATCGAGGCGCGCGGAGTCAGCACGACGGCGCGGAATTCCTCGGCGCGCTCGTCGGTGGCGGCGCGCTGGTCCTCAAGGTCCTCTTGCCACCACTCGCGGGCGGCGCCGATGTAGAGGGCGGACAGGTTGCGCTCGTTCTCCAGCTCGCGGGCCAAGCCGTGGGCGGCGCGGGCGACCTGGGTGGCCACCAGCAGGTCGCTGCCGCGTCGGTAGGTTTCCAGCTTCTCGTAGACGACATAGGCCGAAAACGCCACCAACGTCAGCACTGGCGCCAGCACGGCGACCGCGACGCGGTGGCGGGCCAGCCGATGGCGCAGGCGAGACAGCAGGGAAGACCAATACATCAACAAATCCATCACGAAACGTGGGCGTCGGCCGTCATCACGCGGTCGAGCGCTTCACGCAGACGTGCGAGTTCTACAGGTTTCGCCAGGTATCCGTCCATCCCGGCGGCAAGGCAGCGGTCGGCTTCGCCCGACAAGGCGTTCGCGGTCAGCGCCAACACCGGGGTGTGGCGGTTGTCGCCTTCCTCCTGGCGCAGGGCGGCGATGAACTGGAAACCGTCCATTACCGGCATGTGGCAGTCGGTGATGATCAAGTCCCAATGGCGCTGCCGCCATGCCGCCAGGGCGGCCTGGCCATCGGGGAAAATTTCAGGCTCGTGGCCCAACAGCCGCAACTGGCGTGAAACCACCTGCTGATTAACCGGGTGGTCCTCGGCCACCAGGATGCTGAGGCTATGGCTTTCCTGCGCGGGGACAGGGGCTGGGGCACAGATCGGTCGCGCCGGGTCACGCGGGGCGCAAAGGGGGGCGGGCGAGCCGGACTTGCGCATGCCGGCGGTGCGTGACACCGCGACCAGCAGCGCCGCTGCCTCCAGCGGCCGACCCAGGAAGCCCGTGCAGCCGGGCAGGCGTTCCAGCCGGAAGCGGGAGGGATTATCGCCGCCGTCGATGAAAAGAAGCGGCGTGGTGCCCAGCGGTGCCAGTTCCTCGGCCGCCACCGACTCAGCGGCCAGGATGGCCAGATCGAAGGGCGCCTGAGTGTTGGAGGCACGCTCGGATGCTGCCAGGGCGCCGGCGGTGCCCGGTACGCGTACGACGGCGGCGCCGGCCTGCTCCACATAACGGGCGACGGTGCTGCGCTCCACCGCGTCGGGACAGACCACCAGCACCCTGAGGCCCATGAAATCCACCACCGGCAGGTCCGCCGCCACCGCCTCGCCCGCCTCGGGCAGCGGCAGATCCACCCAGAAGGTGGAGCCTTGGCCGGCATTGCTGTCCACGCCGATGCTGCCGCCCATCAGTTCGACCAGGCGGCGGGTGATGGACAGGCCCAGGCCGGTGCCGCCGAAGCGTCGTGTGGTCGAGCTTTCCGCCTGGGTGAAGGGACGGAACAGGCGGTCCATGACCTCGGGGTCGATGCCGATGCCTGAATCGGCCACCCGAACCCGCACGCTTGGCCTGGGGCCGGTGCGTCGATATTCGGCATGGACGGTGACTCCGCCGTTTTCGGTGAACTTGACGGCGTTGCCGGTCAGGTTGAACAGCACCTGACGCAGGCGAACCGGGTCGCCCATCAATTGAGGCGGCAAGGCGGGGTCGACGAAGGCGGTGACGGATAGGCCTTTCTTCGACGCGGTGGGGCCCAGGGTCTGCACCACCCCGTCGATCAGGCGCTCGAAATCTACCGGAACCCGTTCCAGCTCCAGGCGGCCGGCCTCGATTTTCGAGAAGTCCAGCACGTCGTCGATGATGCCCAACAGCGCCAAGCCGGAATCGCGGATGGTGTCGATGAGCGCGCCCTGCTCACCGTCCAGCGGCGTGTGGGTCAACAGCTCCAGCATGCCGATGACACCATTCATCGGGGTGCGGATTTCGTGGCTCATGGCGGCCAGGAAGGCGGATTTGGCTTGGTTGGCGGCCTCGGCCTGCTCCTTGGCCAGGGTCAGCTCGCGGATGGCCTGATCGCGATCGCCGGCGGCGTCCTGAAATTTCGCCAGCACGCGGTTGAACGCGGCGGCGATCTCGGCCGCCTCGGCGGCTGGCAATGCGGGGACCAGCGGCCGGGCAGAACCGTGCTCATGCGCTTCCATCTGGGTGAGCAGGTCCTGGAGCGTGCGCCGCTTGGCTTCCTCTTCGCGGGCGGCGGCTTCGGCACGGTCGGCCTCCAGCCGGGTCTTCTCCAGGGCGTCGCGCTTGAACACCTCGATGGTGCGAGCCATGGCGGCAAGCTCGTCGGGCAGGTCGCGGTCTTCGATGTCGCCGCTCCAGTCGCCCCGCGCGCCGCTTTCCATCACTTGGCGCAGGCGCAGCAGCGGCTGGCGGATGGACTGGCCGATGCCCCACGAGGCCAGCGCACCCATCAGCAGCAGCGCCAGGCCCAAGCTGGCGCCCGCCCCTGCCACCTGGCGCAGCAGCTGGTGGGATTGCTGCTGCAATGCTTCCTCGCGCTCGTGACCGAGGGCGATCAGTCGGTCGATGGCCACCGCCATGATGGCCTGGTTGGTGTCCACCTCGTTGGCCAGGATGCGGGCACGGTCATCCATCAGCTGCTGGATGGTCTCGATGCCCCCATCCAGGGTGGCTGCGCGGGCGCCGATGACGTTGAGGGCGTCGCGCTGGAGGTCGCTGCCGGCCAATTCGGCCAGCACCGGGATGCCTTCCTTCACCCGCGACAGGGTGTCGTGGGCGATCGTGACCTTGTCTGGATTGGGGCTGAAATAGAAGTTATTGATGGCGATGACCGTCTCGACGAAATCCTCGTGGGACTTCACCAGGGCGGGGGCCAACAGGGTGCCGGGGCGCGACCGGGTGGTCGAGTTGAGGATAGCGTACAGGCCCGACATCTCGCTGGCGGTCTGGACGATCTGGCTTTCGTAGACGTGCGAAATTTCGACGTTGATGCCCTTCAGCCGCTGGAAGCCGGCGACGAAGCGGCGCGCCGCATCGTTCAACTGCACCAGCTCGCCCGAAGCGCGGGTGTCCTGGCTGGTGGTGGCCAGGGCCCCGAACAGCTCCTCGGAACGGCGGATGATCTCCTTCAGCACATCGTCGGTGGGATTGTTGAGGTACTGGCGGATAAGGCTTTGCAGGCGGTTGGCCTGGCCGTCGATGTCGGTGAGTTGACGCGAGCGCAACTGGACCGCCTGTAGTTCGTCCAGGTCGCCCCGCACCACGTTGGCGCCCTGCCACCCCACCAGGCCGACCGACAAGGTAACGGCGGCGTTGACCACCACCACCAGCGGGATGCGCCAGGCGATGGGGATCAGGCGGATCCAGCGGTGTAATGGTGGGGTTTCGGAGGCGGCCTGGGGCGTTTGGGTCATGCCGTTTCCCGCCCTATTCCTGCGCCTGGATGTGGTGCAGCAGGTCCCGGTTCCGCGGTTCCCGGGCAAAGCGCTCGTAGAGGGGACGCACCGCCTCCGCGAAGGCTGCCTTGTCCACCGAATTGACCATAACCCCGCTACGCAGCACGGCCTCGCGCGCGACTCGCTCGCGTTCGGTCCACAGGGCACGCATGACCGGCACCGAGTCCCGCGCGGCGCCCTTGAGCCAGCCCTGCTCCTGCGGGCTAAGCGTGTCCCACACCTTCTTTGACATCACCACCACTTCCGGCGCCATGCTGTGTTCGCTGGACGAATAGAAGCGGGCGGCGGTGAAATGGCGGGCGTCCTGGTATGAGGGCCAGTTGTTCTCGGCCCCATCGATGATGCCGGTGGAAAGGCCCACCTGGACCTGGCCATAGGGCAGGGGCACCGCCTCGGCGCCCAAGGCCCTGACCAGGGCCTCGGTCACCGGCGATTGCTGCACGCGGATGCGCAGGCCGTTTAAGTCGGCCGGACTGTGGATGGGGTGGCGGGAGTTGTAGAACGAGCGCGTGCCGGAATCATAGAACGCCAGCGCCACGAAACCGTGCGGCTCGAACATCGCTGCCAGTTCGGCGCCGGCCGGGCCGTCCAGCACCCGGTGCAGATGCTCTTCCGAGCGGAACACGAAGGGCAGGGACAGAACCATGGTCTCGGGCACCAGCCCGTTCAGTGGCGTCAGGTTTACCCGCGCCATGTCCAGCGCGCCCACATGCACATGCTTGATGGTCTCGGCTTCCTCGCCCAGTAGGCGCGAATGCAGCACCTTGAGGGTGAGGCGCCCCTGCGAGCGTTCGGCCAGGAAACGGCCCATGGCTTCCAGCGCCTGAACCGTGGGGTAGTCGGCGGAATGAGTGTCTGCAACCCTGAGCTCACGCGCCTGGGCCGCTGGCGCGGCCAGCGTCCACAGCACGGCCAAGGCCGCCAACAGCACGCGTGCGGTCAAGGTTGACGGCCCCCCTTGCCAGTCGTCTTTTCGGTCATTCCTTGCCGATCAATCACTTGTAGTCCCGAAGCTGTCCCAAGGAAAGGCGCAAATGCCGGGGCTGTTACCCCCGCATGGGAGCCATGATGGTTAGGGCGTTGACCTTATTTGCGCAACCATTAGAAGATGCTCGCCAATGGGGGATAGCGAAGAAGCCGACGAATGCGACTCACTCTTCACACCGATTATGCGTTGCGAGTCCTGGTCCACGTGGGGCTCCGTAATGGCGAGCTGGTGACCATCAGTGAAATTGCCGATTGTTATGCGATTTCGAAGAATCACCTGACGAAGGTGGTTCACCAGTTGGGGCGCGCCGGCTATCTGGAGACCGTTCGCGGCAAGTATGGCGGCGTCCGCCTTCTTGTGCAGCCGGAGGACGTGCGCCTGGGCGACTTCGTCCGCCGTACCGAGGACGATTTCGCCCTTGCCCGCTGCATGCGGGAAGACAATGCCTGTGACGAAGAAACCTGCCTGCTGGAGGGGAGCTGTATCGCCCGGCTGGCGTTCGGCCAGGGGCTGGCGGCGTTCTTCGAGACACTCAACCACTATACCGTCGCCGACATGATCGCGGCCGAGAGCCGCCGCGGCCGCGTGCGCGAGCAGGCCTGCGCCTAAAAGGCGCAGGTTCCTCTGCGGCGAGTTTCGGTGTATCCCTAAGTTGGAAATCTGCTTGGGGGAAGGAATGTCCGGTCTGGATTCCGTCGACAACGAGAACGAACGCCGCGTTATCAGCGAATTCCTTGATGAACTGCGCGATACCGCCAGCGCCCTTCAGGTGCTGCTCGGCAATATGCGTTCCAAGAGCATCTCTGCGGACGAGGGTCTGGCCACGCTGAAACGCGACGCCAGCAACATGCGCAGCCAGGCCCAGGCGCTGAACTTGCCGCTGATCAAGCTGGTCACCCACCGCCTGGACGAATACGTGGCCGAACTCAAAAGCATCGGCCCGGCCGAGCTGGACGAGGTCCAGGTGTTCGTCGACCGCATCGACAAGCTGGCCGATGGCGAGCATGTGGGCGACGCGGATGTGCCGGCGGTGGTCCGCGCGCTGCCGGCCAAGCGTACCGCCGACATCGATTTCGGCCCTATCGAGAAGAAGAACGTCGAGGTGCTGCTGGTGGTCCCGGAAAAGGCCATGAGCCGCATCGTCGAGCGCGAGCTGGCTGCCTGCGGCTATCGCACCTCGGTGGTGCGCAACCCTTTCGAGGCGCTGGAAACGGTGGTCCACACCAGGCCGGACATGGTAGTCGCCTCCATGGAACTGGGCATGCTGACCGGCGTCGATCTGGGCAGCGCGCTGGCCGCCATGCCGGTGACGCAGGGCATCCCGTTTGCCGTATTGACCTCGTACACCTGGGGCCATCCCAAGCTGGCCGGCCTGCCGCCCCGCGCCGCGCTGATCCGTAAGGGCGCGCAATTCGGCGACGATCTGGCCGAGAGCCTGGCCCGTTTCAACATCACCTGAGGCGACGAAGGGGCGCGTGCCGTTCGCGCCCCTTTGCCTCCGCCCGGCATCGGCGTATGGTTTGCGCATGATTGCACGGGCACGGCTGTTCCTGATGATCCTGGCCCTGGTGGCGGCGCCGTTCATGGCGGCGCTGTCCATGGGCGAGGCTGTCGCCGCGCCGGCGGTGGTGGCCGGGGATCATTGCGCCTCGGCCCCCCATTGCGCGCCGGCTGTCGATCACGGTCACGACCGTTCCACCTGCATCGCAGCCTGCACCCTGCACGCGGTTGCACCGCCGGCAGTCTTTGCCCGGCTCCCCCAGCCCGCCATCGGTGGAATACGCTTGGTGCTTCCCGCCCAGGACAACGTCACCGCCACCTTCCATCCGCCGCCGCTGCCGCCACCCAGAGCCTGAAACTCCGCCCGCTTTCTATCTTTCAGCCGGAGTTTCACTCATGAAAAAGTTCCTGCCTGCCCTGGCGCTGGCCGCCTGGGCTGTTCCTGCGTTGGCTGCCGAGCAGTTCACCGTCTACAAGGCCGCCAGCTGTGGCTGCTGCACTGGCTGGGTCGAATACATGAAGGCCAAAGGCCACGACGCCAAGGTGGTGACCATGGACGATGTCACCCCCATCAAGCAGCGCCATCATGTGCCCGAGGCCGTGCAGTCCTGCCATACGGCGGTGATTGACGGCTATGTGATCGAGGGCCATGTGCCGGTCGAGGCCGTCGACAGGCTGCTGGCCGAGCGGCCCAAGGTCACCGGCATCGCCGCGCCGGGTATGCCCCAGGGCTCGCCCGGCATGTCGGGGCCAAAGGAGCCTTTCACCGTCTATTCGTTCGGCCCTGACGGCTACAAGCCGTTCATGCGGTTCTAGGGAGGGAACGCCATGCGATACGTGTTGCCGCTGGCGCTGCTGTTGGCGGCCGGTCCGGCCTGGGCCGACGGCACCCACATGTTCCATCATGACGAGGGCTTTGCCTTCGGGCATCCCGGCCAGCCGGACCTCGCCACGCGCTCCATCGCCATCACCATGGGCGACATGGACTTCACCCCCGCCCGCATCGAGGTGCGCAAGGGAGAGACCGTGCGGCTGGAAATCCGCAATGCCAGCTCGGTCGATCACGATTTCACCTTGGGAGACGAGGCGACCCAGGCAGCCCATCGCAAGGCCATGGCCTCGGGCCATTCGCACGGTCACGCCGACGCCAACGCGGTCATGGTGGAGGCGGGAAAGACACAGTCTCTGGTATGGACGTTCGACCGTCCCGGCGAAATCGCCTACGACTGCAATGTTCCCGGCCATTTTGAATCGGGAATGGCGGGCAAGGTCGTGGTGAAGTAGAGGGCGGGTAGGGGCGCCGGTTGGCGCCCCTACCTCTCGCGAAACGCCTCGTGGCGCAGCTTCAGCACCGGCTTGACCAGATACTCCATCACCGTGCGGGTGCCGGTGTGGATGTCTACCGTGGCCTGCATGCCGGCGGTGATGGGGCGCTTGGTGTTCTCGTCGCCCAGATAGGCTCGCTCGGTCTGCACCACCACGCGGTAGAACGGCTGGTTGTCCGGGCCCATGGTGGTGTCGGGGGCGACCAGGATCACCTTGCCCTCCAATCCGCCATAGGTGGTGTAGTCATAGGCTGACAGCTTGACCATGGCGTCCTGGCCGAGCTGCACGTAGCCGCGATCCATCGGGCTCAGCTTGGCGTCGATCTGCAGGCGCTCGTGCAGCGGCACGATCTCCATGATCGGGTCGCCCGGCTTGACCACGCCGCCGATGGTGTTGGCGCGCAGGTTCTTGACGATACCGTCGATGGGGCTGGTGATCTGGGTGCGGCGCTGTTGGTCGGAGGCCTGGGTCAGCAGCTCGCGGGTGCGGGCGATGTTCAGCTCCGCCTCGGCCAGCTCGCCCTGGACGGTGCGGGTGTACTTGGCCTGCTCCTCCTCGATGCGGCCGCGGGCCTCGGCGGCGGCGGCCTGAGTGCGCGGGATCGAGGCGCGCACGGTCTCCAACTGGCCCTCCAGCTCCTCCACCTGGCCTTGCAGGGCCACGTGCTCCATCTTGGCGGTCAGGCCCGACTTCACCAGCTCGTTGGACATGGACAACCGCTCGCGCGACAGCCGCAGGTTCGAGGCGACGGCGCGCTGGCGGGTTTCCAGCTCCTGCACCT
>DATJKV010000617.1:0-10472 GCA_035491155.1 Magnetospirillum sp.
GCCGCCGCCGATCTGGTGCTGTTCGATCCCGACCGCGCCTGGGTGGTGGACCCCGACCACTTCCGCTCCAAGTCCAAGAACACCCCGTTCGACGACCGCCCGGTCCAGGGCCAGGTCATGCGCACCGTCATCGACGGCCGCACCGTGTTCGACCGCAATGCTTGAGCTGCTTGTCGCCGCCATCGGCGGCTATCTGCTGGGCTCGATTCCCTTTGGCCTGGTGCTCACCCGCATGGCCGGGCTGGGCGATATCCGTCAGATCGGCTCGGGCAATATCGGCGCCACCAACGTGCTGCGCACCGGGCGTAAGGGGTTGGCGCTGGCCACCCTGCTGCTGGATGGCGGCAAGGGTGCCATCGCCGTAGGGCTGGCATGGGCACTGGCCGGACAGGATGCCATGCTGGTCGCCGGCTTCGCCGCCGTGCTCGGCCACAACTTCCCGGTCTGGCTGAAGTTCAAGGGCGGCAAGGGCGTCGCCACCACGATCGGCACCCTGATTGCCGCCGCCTGGCCGGTGGGCTTGGCCGCCTGCGGCACCTGGCTGGTCGTGGCCTTCCTGTTCCGCATCTCGTCGCTTTCGGCCCTGGTGGCGCTGGCGCTGTCGCCGGCCTTCGCCTGGTACTTCCGCGGCCCCGAGACCGCCGCAATGGCCGCCGGCCTGGCCGTGCTGGGCTTCATCCGCCACAAGACCAATATCCAGCGCCTGCTCAAAGGCGAGGAGCCGAAGATCGGTTCCAAGAAAAAGGGCTAGATCGGCCTCCTTTTTGACACTGGCAACCGGGTGACCCAACACCCAACCTTACGCCAGTGCCTGGACCCGAGGATTAGTCCCATGCTCAAGGTGATAGTGCCCGCCGGGGCGGTCTTGATAGTGGCCGGGCTGGCGGCTACCAACCCGCATGAGGACGCCCATGCCCGCGCCCTGGTCCAGAACGCCCGCAAGACCTGCGGCGACGTGGCCATCGCCAAGGCGCTGTGCGGCGGCGCCGTCGCCCTGGCGAGCGTCGGCCTGCGCTACGAGGACCACTTGTTCTATTCCACTGCCCGGCTGGGTGACGTCCACACCCTGGGGGTCGCCGGCCAGGTGATGGTGCTCAGCGAGTAGCCAGTCGGGTCTCTCCGGCCAGCATGGCCGGAACCGCCAGGGCGCGGAACTGGGCGTCGATCTCGGCGGCGGCAGTGGTGCCGCGGTGTTCCAGCCACCAGGTCATCAAGGCCAGCAAGCCGCCGACCACGAACTGGACGATGGCTTCCCGCGCCCCGTCGCCCGCCTTCAAGGCGGCCAGGTCGGCGCGCACCAGTTCGGTGAGCAGGCGGCGCATGCGTCCCAGCACGATGGCGCTGCTGCGCTCGCCCACCAGGGCGCGGAAAATGTCGCGATAGCCTTCGGCATGCTCGAACAGGGCGCGGCTGAAGCCCAGGCACCGTTCCGTCGGTTGGCCGGTCCCCGCCAATGCCGCCTGCTGGTGCTGCACCAGCATGGCGCGCAATCCGTCCATGCCGCTGGTCAGCAGGTCTTCCTTGCCCTGGTAATGGGCGTAGAAGGTCGAGCGGCCCACATCGGCACGGTCGATGATGTCCTGCACCGTCACCGCCTCGTAGCCCTTCTCCAGCACCAGCGCGATCAGCGCCCCGTGCAGGGCCTCGCGGGTCCGCCGCACCCGCCTGTCTTCCATCTTCCGCATGGCCCATCCCCCTTTGTCCAATTCGGGACATTTCGCCGCCAGAGTTCATTGCGATAAATTCGGACGCCCTGTTCAGTATCGAAACACTTGTTCTGAAATGAAACAGGAAAGGGCCGACTGATGGCTTCGCACCATCGTTCCATGCATGGGCATTTGTGGCTGGTGGGCGTGGCGGGGCTTGCCGCCGGCGTGGTGCTGATGGTGTTCGTGCCCTCACTAGCGCCAGTGTCGCGCAGCCTGTTGCTGTTCGCCGGGTTCCATCTGGTCGGCGCTGTGGTGGCGTTGGCCTCGGCGTGGCTGTTGGCCGACCGTCACCTGTCGCGCCGGAGCACGCCCAAGGGGCTCGACTTCGGCTGGGCGGCGGCCTGGTTGCACGGGCCCGCTTTGGCTTCCGTGGTGGTGCTGTCCTTCGCCGTGGCCATCCAGGTGGCTGCACCGTCCTGGTGGCCGGCGGCGATGGCCCTAACCCTGCTGGCTGCCGGCTTTTTCGCCGGAAGCCGGATCACCCGCGCCACTGCCCGCCCCGAGGCCGCCTTCCTGCCCATGGTCGAACTGTTGCCCGACGGTGACGGTGTGGTGCTGGACGCTGGCTGCGGCGCCGGGCGCACTGTTGTCGCCCTGGCCCGGGGCTACGGGCGCGCATCGGTGGTGGCGGTGGATCGTTTCGACGCCGCCTATATTGAGGGCGGAGGCCGCCAACTGCTGGAGCGCAACCTTGATGTCGCCGGCTTGGCCGGGCGGGTGGAGGTGCGGCCGGGCGACCTGCTGGACCTGCCGGCACCGGACGCCAGTTTCGACGCCGCCGTCAGTGCCCACGCCATGGACCATCTCGGCCGGACCACGTTGCGCGGACTGACGGAGATCTTCCGGGTCGTCAAGCCCGGCGGCCGCTTCCTGCTGGTGGTGTGGGTGCCGGGTTGGACCATGTTCGCCATCTCCAACCTGGCAAGCCTGTTCCTCGCCGACACGCAGGCATGGCGGCGCATGGCGGCCGAAGCGGGCTTCCGCCTCGTCGACGAGGGCCAGCACAACGGTAACTGGTTCCTGCTGCTGGAGCGGCCGCGCCAGGCTTGTTAGCGAGTAGCCAGCCGGGTCTCCCCCCGGCGTGCCCAGGCCTCGCCTGCCAGCAGCAGCGGCGCGCCCAGCAGCACCACTCCCGCCGCCATCAGCAGGGCCGGGCCCCAGCCGCCGGTGGCGGCCAGGTGGGCGGCCAGCACCGGGCCGATGATCTGGCCGATGCCGAACACCGCGGTCAGCAGCCCCATGATGCGCGCGGCACCGGCCGGGTTGAGCGCACGGCCGAAGGCCAGGCTCATGCCGACGATGCCGAGGAAGGTGCCGCCATACATGACCGCGCCCAGCAGCACCGCCGCCGGATGGTGTGACAGCGCGGGCAGGGCGACACCCACCGCTTGCACCACATGGCCGGCCACCAGGATTTTCAGGTGGCCGTGCTTCTCGGCCAGGAATGACCACGCGGCGGCCGAGGGCAACGCCGCCAGTCCGACCAGCACCCAGGACAGATTGGCGTAGTCGCCCAGCCCCTCGGTCGAGCGCACCACCGCCACCAGGAAAGTGCCGGTGACGATGTAGCCCAGGCCCTCGCAGAAATAGGCGGCGGCCAGCAGCGTCATGGGGAAGCGCGAGGCGCTGGGGGTGGCGGGTGGTACGGCCGCGGCGGCCACGTGGGCGCCGGCCAGCACCGGCCACGACAACAGCGCCATCACCAGGGCCATGGCGGCGGTGGCCAGCCAGGCGGCATCCGAACCGAAGGAATTGACCACCCAGCCCACCACCAGCCCGGCCAGGATGATGCCGAAGCCGACGCCGCCGAAATGAAAGCCGGTCCAGCGGGCGTGGCCGGCGGCGGTGAGCAGCGGCACCACCAGGGCCGAGGCCAGCACGAAGATCCAGGCCGAGGCGATGCCGGCGATCAGCCGCAGGACGTTCCACACCACCGGCGACGCGGTGGCCGGCATCAGGGCCAGGGTGGCGACCAGCAGCACGAATCCCAGGGCTAGCAGGCGGTGGCGGCCGGCATCGGTCCTGGCCCAGCCGGCCCACAGGGCGCCGATCAGATAGCCCACATTGTTGCTGGCGGCCAGCCAGCCGCTGCCTTGCGCGTCGAAGCCGTATTGGGCCTGCATCACCGGCAGGATGGGGGTGAAGGCGAACCGCCCGAGCCCCAGCGCCACCGCCAGGGCCAACAGGCCCCCGACCAGAATCCGCCCGCTATGCGCCGCCATGAAACCGTCCCCTCTTGGTATTTTTCCATAAAGTGGCGCGGCGGTTGTTTCTGTTCCAGCGAATAATTATGTTCTGAGCATTCTGTTTTGGAGAATGCTGTCATGGACACGGCCTCGCTGCGGCTGTTCCGCGCCGTCGCCCGCACCGGTTCGGTGGGGGCGGCGGCCGAGCAGGTTCACTCGGTCCCTTCCAACGTCTCGGCGCGGGTGCGCAAGCTGGAGGACGAGCTGGGTGCGCAATTGTTCGTGCGCGAGCCGCGCGGCATGCGCCTGACCCCGGCCGGGGGCGTCCTGCTGGATTACGCCGAGCGCATCCTGGCCTTGACCGAGGCCGCCCGTGACGCGGTGCGCGAGACGGTGGGCGAGGGCGGCGAGCTGCGCCTGGGCTCCATGGAATCCACCGCCGCTGCCCGCCTGCCGCCGGTGCTGACGGAGTTCCACCGCCGTTATCCCAAGGTGGCGCTCAGCCTGTCCACCGGCACCAGCGACATGCAGCTCCAGGCGGTATTGGACCGGCAAGTGGACCTGGCCTTCCTGGACGGGCCGGTGCGGCATGAACGTATCGTCGGCGCCCCGGTCTTCGTCGAGGAACTGGTATTGGCGGTGCCGGCTGGTGTGATTTCGGAGGAAGAGGCCAATACCCGCGCCATGCTGGTGTTCCGCGCCGGCTGCGCCTATCGCGTCCATACCGAGGCTTGGCTGCGCCGTCATGGGCATCCGCCGCGCCGGGTGATGGAATTCGGCACCCTGGACGGCCTGTTGGGCTGCATCGCCGCCGGCATGGGGGTGAGTCTGCTGCCGCGCAGCATCGTCGAACGCCCCCAGCACGCCGGCAGCATCACCGCCCTGCCCATCGCCGACGGGCGGGTGGAAACTTGGCTGATCCAGCACAGGGACGCGGTGGAAACCGGCGCCATGCGCGCCTTCAAGATGCTGCTGGAGCAGCACGCGACCGCACAGGCGGCGGAATAAAAAAGGGGGCCGGTATTGCTCGATTGCGCGAGCTGCCACGGCATTCGCGCATGTCAGCTTCGCGCCGCCGGACTAGCCGTGTGCGCGACGAAAGTATAAGATTTTGCATCCAAACGTTCGCGAGAACGCCCCATGCGCGATGCCTCGTCCCCTCTCGTAAAAATCCTTATGGTTGAAGACAATCCCGGTGATGCTCGCCTGGTCCAGGTGCTGCTGGCGGAAGTGGGCGGCTTCGACCTGGTGTGGAAGCAGGATCTGCGCGAAGCGGCCGCCTGGCTGGAAAGCAACCTGCCCGATGCCGCATTGCTGGACCTGTCGCTTCCCGACTCCCATGGCCTGCCCACCATCGACGCCATGCGCAAGCTGGCGCCCGACCTGCCCATCATCGTCTTCACCGGCCTCAACGACGAGGCGGTGGGGATAGCGGCGGTGAAAAGGGGGTGCCAGGATTATCTGGTCAAGGGCCAGGGCGACGGGCAGTTGATCGGCCGCACCCTCACCTACGCGGTGGAGCGCAAGGCCATCGAACGCGAGCGCGCCCAGGCCACCGAGCGCATGAAGCGGGTGCTGTTGCAGACGGTCAAGGCGGTGTCGCTGACCCTGGAGATGCGCGATCCCTACACCGCCGGCCACCAGCGCCGCGTCGCCCAGTTGGCCACCGCCATCGGCGAGCGCCTGGGCCTCGACCGCGATCAATTGGAAGGGCTGCACACCGGCGCGCTGATCCACGATCTGGGCAAGATCAACGTGCCGTCCGATTTCCTGTCGCGGCCGGGCAAGCTGTCCGAGGCCGCCTTCGGCGTCATCAAGTCGCACCCGGATGTGGGCGCCGAGATCGTCGAGGGTATCGACTTCCCTTGGCCGGTGGCGCAGATGATCCTGCAACACCACGAGCGCCTGGACGGCAGCGGTTACCCCAGCGGCCTCAAGGGCGACGACATCATCCTCGAGGCCCGCATCCTGGCCGTAGCCGATGTGGTGGAAGCCATCAGCAGCCACCGCCCCTATCGGCCGTCGCTGGGTATCGAGGCGGCGCTGGCGGAAATCCACGACAACGCCGGCACCCATTACGATCCGGCGGTGGTGGACGCCTGCATGGCGGTGATCCGCGATAACGGCAACGCGGTGTTCCGCGACGACTACGATCTGCCTCGGGTGATGTAGCCGTCACGCCACCAGCAGGTTGCGCGACGGCAGCAACTCGTGCAGCACCCAGCTGCGGTGGGCGTTGGCGGCCAGGTGAAAGCGGCAGGCGGGCTGTTTCAGGGCCTCGTCGGAATCAGCCTTGCCATCGGCCTCTTCCAGCCACTGGGTCCACTCGTCGCCGAGATAGGTGGGAATGTGTTCGGCCTGGGTGAACAACCGGCCGGTCTGGGCCGCCCGCTGCCATGCCGCTGCCCGTTCGCCGCTGTCGCCCTTGACCGACAGGATCTCCACCACCGCGTCGCTGATGGAAGCGAAGGGACGTGCGGTGCCCTCGGCGAAATCGCCACGCTGGGCGACCACTCGGGTGAAGAAGTGGTGCAGGGCGGCGCAGGCTTCGAGGAAGCTGTCCCGGTTGTTCCGGTTTTCGGGAATGCGGGTGGGGAATTCGTAGTCGAACCCCCACGATAAATAGGGCAGGTCGGGGTAGGTGGCGACCGCGCCATGGCCCAAGCCATCGGTGACCGTCTCGGCCACCCAACTCTTCACGTCGGCGAGTTTGTGGCCGAACCGGGCCAGAAAGCTTTTGTGCCCGTTGCGCAGGAGCTTTTCCATGTCCGGTTCCAGGCCCTGGAAGCGAAAGCTGTCGCCGTCCACCCGGTTGCGTCGCGAACTGACGCCGGAAAAGCCGTAATGGGAAAAGGTGTCGGCGAACACATGGGCGGTGACGCCGACACGTTCGAGCCCCAGCGGGTCCAAGGCGACGCGCCCGACCACCTCCTCGATCATGACCAACGCCGGCTCGCTGTTTTTGCGGCATTTCAGCCGCTCGGTGTAGTCGTTGTCGCCGGTGGGCGAGGCTTCGTTGCCGGGCAGGAAGTGGAAGGGCACCCAGACGTCGCGCTGGTCGTCGGGATCGATGTTGGCGATCTCGTCGCCCAGGTGATGGGCGGTGGGCGTGCGCGCCAGCCGGGCGCCGTCCTTCAGCACCACCGGGTGGTCCTGCACGTTGTCGTCCACGTACTGCGCTGCCGAGGCGGCGATCTGGGCGTGTTCGCGCGACATTCCCGCCGCGCGCGCCATGGCGTAGGTGCCGAAGTAATGCATGTCGATCTGCATGGGTCCCCCCCCCTCCCGTTTGGGTGCCTATGCTAGAGGACATCCATTAGTGCAACAAGTGCCGGTTGTTGTGTTCCGCCCTGGCGATTGGCCGGTAACGCGCCATCTCCGTAGGGGAACGCGGTTCGGGTGCGGCGCCCTGGGAGGCTAAGGGCTGCAATACCAGCTGCACCCGACGCCAAGCCGACCTCCGGGGCCGCGTTCCGCTCAAAAGCAAAAGGGGCGCCCGGTGGGCGCCCCTGGTTCTTCCGCCAGCAATGGCCTTACGCCATCGCTTCGCCCTTAATCGCCTTGTCCAGCAGGGCGATGGTGTTCTCGACGCCGTACAGCTTGATGAAGCTGCCCATGCGCGGCCCCTGGTCCTGGCCCAGCAGCACTTCGTAGCAGGCCTTGAACCACGCCTTCAACTCGGGGAAGGCGTCGCGCTTGCCGATCTCGTAGACGGCGTTCTGCAATTCCTCGGCCGAGGCGTCGGCGCCCATGGCCCCCAGCTTGGCCTTGAGGTCGGTGAAGGCCTGGACCTCCTCGGGCGTGGCGGCGCGGTACTGCTTGGCCGGCTTGACGAAGTCCTGGTAGTAGGCGACGGCGCCTTCCACCAGCTTGTCCAGGATGGGGGCGGTTTCCGGGCTGGCGCCGGGGGCGTAGCGCTTGATGAAGCCCCACAGCACCGCCTTGTCGTCGGAATTACACACCGACGCCAGGTTCAGCAGGATGCTGAACGACAGGTGCGCCTCTTCCTTGGGCGGGGTGCCGTTGTGGATGTGCCACGCCGGGTTGTCCAGGCGCTTGGCCGCGTCCTCGCTCTCGAACTTGCCCAGATAGGTCAGGTAGTCGTCCACGCTGCGCGGGATGACGTCGAAGTACAGGCGCTTGGCCGCCTTGGGCTTCTGGTACATGAACAGCGCCAGGCTGGCGTCGGGGGCGTACTTCAGCCAGTCCTCGACGGCCAGGCCGTTGCCCTTGGACTTGCTGATCTTCTGGCCCTTGTCGTCCAGGAACAGCTCGTAGGTCAGGTTCATGGGAGGTCGGCCGCCCAGGATGCGGCAGATGCGGGACGACAGCTCGACCGAGGGGATCAGGTCCTTGCCGCTCATTTCGTAATCGACGCCCAGGGCGTACCAGCGCATGGCCCAGTCGGCCTTCCACTGCATCTTGCAATGGGCGCCGGTGACGGGGGTTTCTACCAGCTTGCTGTCGTCGCGCTTGTAAACGATGGTGCCGGCCTTGACGTCCTTCTCGACCACCGGAACCTGCAGCACGATGCCGGTCTCGGGGCACACGGGCAGGAAGGGCGAGTAGGTGGCGCGGCGCTCGTCGCCCAGGGTGGGCAGGATGACGTTGATCACCTCGTCATAGCATTCCAGGATGCGCAGCTTGGCGGCGTCGAACTTGCCGGCCTTGTACCACTCGGTGGCCGACTGGAATTCGTACTCGAAGCCGAAGGCGTCCAGGAAGGCGCGCAGGCGGGCGTTGTTATGGGCGCCGAAGCTGTCGTGGGTGCCGAACGGGTCGGGCACCTGGGTCAGCGGCTTGCCCAGATGCGGGCGCACGATGTCCTGGTTGGGGATGTTGTCGGGCACCTTGCGCAGGCCGTCCATGTCGTCCGAGAAGGCGAACAGCTTGGACGGCAGCTCGGGCGCCAGCACCTTGAGCGCGTTGCGCACCATGGTGGTGCGGGCCACCTCGCCGAAGGTGCCGATGTGGGGCAGGCCCGAGGGGCCGTAGCCGGTCTCGAACAGTACGAAGCCCTTGTCCGGGGTTTTACCTTTCAGACGCTCGTCCAGCAGGGCCTTGGCTTCCTGGAACGGCCAGGCGGTGGCGTTGCGGGCGAGATCGGACAGGTCGGACATGATGGCTGCTCTAAGGCAATGAAGGAAAGGCGGAAACCTAAAGCCCGCCAGCCCCTTAAGTCAATCGCTTGAGGGTCATCAGCAGCGCATCCTCGGTCACCGAATCCGCGTTGCGGACCGCGACGGACAGAATGGTGCCGGCGTGCGGCGCGGCCACCTCGATGCTGGTCTTGTTGGTTTCCACCACCGCCACGACGTCGCCCTCCTCGACGGCGTCACCGGCGCGCACCAGCAGCTCGGCGACGAAAACGTCCAGCGAATCGTCGGCATTGAAGCAGGCTCCGCAGGGCTCGGCGCATTGCGGGAACTTTGGGACGCGGATTTCGGTAACCGGCATTCAGACCGTTTCGCAATCCATGCAATAGGGGCTCTTCTCGCGCACCAGGCGGGCGAAGTCGTCCGCCGGGACCGGGCGGGAGAAGAAGAAGCCCTGGGCCTCGTCCACCCCGTGGGCGATGATGAAATCCAGTTGCTCGCGGGTCTCGATGCCTTCGACATTGACCCGGGTGCCCAGCGAATGGCCCAGATTGACGATGGCCTTGACCACGGCGGCGTTGTCGGGATGAAGGCCGATATCGGTGACGAACGAGCGGTCGATCTTCAGCTTGTCCACCGGGAAGCGCTTCAGGTAGTTGAGCGACGAATAGCCGGTGCCGAAATCGTCGATGGAGATCACCGGGCCCATGTTGCGCAGCTGCTGCAGCACGTCGATGGTCGCCTCGATGTTCTGCATGGCGATGCCTTCGGTGATCTCCAACTGCAGGCGCTCGGCCGGGAAGCCGGTCTGGTCCAGGATGTCCGCCACCATGCTGATCAGCGTCTGGTGGTGCTTGAACTGGGCCGGCGACAGGTTCACCGCGATCTTCATGGGCGGCAGTCCGGCGCGCATCCAGTCGCGGCCTTGCAGACAGGCGCGGTGCAGGATCCAGCGGCCCAGCGGGGCGATCAGGTCGGTGCGTTCGGCAATGGGGATGAACTCGCCCGGGCTGACCCAGCCGCGGGTCGGGTGCTTCCAGCGCAGCAGCGCCTCGCAGCCCATGATGGCGCCGGTGCTGACTTCGACCAGCGGCTGGTAATGCAGCTCCAGCTGGTCGGTGCCCAAGGCCAGGCGCAGATCGCGCTCGACGATCTTACGGGCCTGGACCTCGGCGTCCATCTCGGACACATAGAAGTGGTAGTTGTTCCGCCCCTCGGCCTTGGAGCGGAACATGGCCAAATCCGCGTTCTTCAGCAGCTGGTCGGCGTCGCCGGCATCGTCCGGGTAAAGGGTGATGCCGATCGAGGTGGAGGTCAGCACCTCGTGCTCCTCCAGGCCGAACGGGTCGGCGATGGAGGCGATCACCGATTCGGCCACAGCGGTGGCGCCGATTGGACCGTCCAGATTGGTCAGGATGACGGCGAACTCGTCACCGCCCAAGCGCGCCACCGTATCGGTCTCGCGCACGCAGCGCTGGAGG
>DATJKV010000618.1:0-3407 GCA_035491155.1 Magnetospirillum sp.
CAGACCCTGCGCGCCAACGCCGACTCCGCCATCGGCGACGCGGTCACCACCGTCAACGACGCCCTGCACCAGATCGACCAGCTGAACCAGGACATCGTCCGCAACCAGGCCGCCGGCAAGTCCACCGCCGACCTGGAGGACCAGCGTAACGCCGCGCTGCAGACCGTGGCCGGCCAGTTGGATGTGAGCTACTACACCGACAACACCGGCGCCATGAAGGTCTATACCGCCTCGGGCCAGGTGCTGGTGGGCTCCCAGGTCCACGAACTCAGCTTCACCGCCACCGGCACGGTGAATGCCTCGACCACCTATCCGTCCGGGTTGTCGGGAGTCAGCGTCAACGGCCAGGACATCACCAACACCTTGGGCACCGGCACGCTGGCGGCGCTGGTCACCTTGCGCGACACCACCCTGCCCCAGGTGCAGAACCAGCTCAATTCGCTGGCGGTGAACTTAAAAGACACGCTGAACACCATCTCCAACCAAGGCAGCGCCGCGCCGCCACCCAACACGCTGACCGGAACCGCCAGCGTTTCCTCCGGCGATGCCCTGTCGGCCAGCGGCACCCTCCGGGTCGCGGTCACCGACAGCGACGGCAAGGTGGTGAGCACGCAAGACATCGACATGACCACCATCGCCACCGTTGGCGACCTGGTTTCCACGCTTAACGGCGTATCCGGCCTGTCCGCCAGCCTGGACGGCGACGGCCATCTGGTGCTGACGGCGACCCCGTCGTCCAATGGCGTCGCGGTTGCCGGCGGCACCATCGGCAGCGGCAATGTGTCGTCCTATTTCGGGCTGAACGACGTGATGACCGGCAACACTGCCGCCGACATGCAGGTCAATTCCGCCCTGCTGTCCGATGCGACCCGTTTTCCGGTTGGCAGCATGGACACCACCGCCACGCTGGCGGTGGGCGACCAGGCGGTCTCGGCGGGTTCGGGCACGTTGTCGCAATCCATGGCCGACGCGCTGCGCAAGGCCGGGCTCACCTCCTCGGCCGGCAACCTGGTCTCCGGTGTGGCCACCAGCCTGTCCAGCGCCAAAACCAAGGCCAGCTCGGCCGAGACCACGCTCACCACCCTGACCGGCAGTTTCTCGTCCAAGTACGGCGTCAACGTGGACGAAGAAACCGCCCACATTTCCCAACTGCAGAACTCCTATTCCGCCTCGGCCCAGGTCTTAAGCGCGGTCAAGGCCATGTTCGACGACCTGCTCCAGGCAGTGAGGTAAGCCATGGTTGAACGCGTCTCCACCTTCGGCCTCGGCCAGTCGCTGCTGCGCTCGTCCATGACCGTGCAGTCCAACTACGCCACCGCCTCGAGCCAGAAGGCCTCGGGGTTGGTCACCGACACCTATGGCGGGCTGGGCGCGCGGGCGTCGTCGCTGATCTCCACCGAGGCCACCACCGCCCAGCTGACCACCTGGCAGACCGACACCCAGACCGCCGACGACCGGGTGCAATCCATGTACTCGGCCGTGGGCAACATCATCGATCAATTGTCCAGTTTCCGCAGCACCCTGTCCGCCGCCAAATCGTCGGACGGCTCCACCGACCTCAATTCGACAGGGTCGGCACTGATGAAGGATCTGGCCGACCTGATGAACCTGCAGCAGGACGGCCGCTACCTGTTCGCCGGCGGCAACACCCGCACGGCGCCGGTGGACACATCCACCTTGGCTGCCGCCACCGTGCCGTACACCGCCGACACCAGTTACTACACCGGCAATTCGGACCAGGCCTCGGTCCGCATTTCGGCCCAGCAGACCATCACCTACGGCGTCAGCGCCAATTCCACCGCGTTCGAACAAGCGCTGCGCGCCGCCAACGTCGCCGCCAATATGACGACGAGCCCGATGGACCAGAATGCGGTGAACGAGGCCTATAATCTCGCCACCAAGGCCATGGACGGGCTGATCGCCACCCAAAGCGCCCTGTCCACCACCTCGAAGCGGCTGGAGGCGGCCAAGACCCGACAGACCAACGCGCTGTCGCTGCTGGACACCATGGCCTCGGACATCAAGTCGGCGGACGTGGCCCAGGTGTCGGTCAAGCTGTCCCAATACGACACCCAGCTCCAAGCCGCCTATTCGGCGCTGGCCAAGGTCGACAGCCTGTCGCTGGTGAAATATCTCTAGCTCGCCTTCTTCGCCGTCGGGGGATCGGGCGGCAACGGAATGAACTCGCCGTTGTCGAGGTCGGGCAATTTCATCCGACCGGCGCGCCAGTCCGCCTTGGCCTGGGCGATGCGCTCCCGCGACGATGAAACGAAGTTCCACTCGATGAAACGCTGCCCCAACGGCTCGCCCCCGATCGCCACCACGACGGCGTTCTCCACCGCCCTGAGGCTCGCCGGCTGGCCGGACGTGAACACGATCATGCGGCCCGGACCGATGGCTTGCCCCTCTGCCTCAACCGCGCCCGAGACGACGTAGGCGGCGCGTTCTCGATGATCCGCAGGCAGGCCAATCCGCGCTCCGGCGGCAAGCTCCAAGTGGATGTAAAACATCGGCGAATGCGTCCGCACCCCGGCGATCGCCCCAAAGGCGGTGCCCGCCACCAGCCGCCCCCGGACGCCCGCTTCCTCGAAGGTCGGCAGATCCTGCGTCCCATAATGGGCAAAGGCGGGGGCAATCTCTTCATCCTGCTCGGGCAGCGCGACCCAGGTCTGGATGCCGTGCATCCGCCCGCCCTCGCGCCGCGCCCGCTCGAACCGCTCGGAATGGGTGATGCCGCGGCCGGCGGTCATCCAGTTCACCTCGCCGGGCCGGATCGGCTGCTCGGATCCGAGGCTGTCGCGGTGCATGATCTCGCCTTCGAACAGATAGGTCACCGTCGACAGGCCGATATGGGGGTGGGGCCGCACGTCCATGCTGCGGGGAATGCCGGCGGGCAGGTTAAGCGGGCCCATGTGATCGAAGAATATGAACGGCCCGACCATCCGCCGTTCGGAATAAGGAAGGACGCGACCGACCTCGAAACCACCCAGATCGCGTCGGCGCTGATCAATGATCATTTCCAGCATCTCGGGGCCTCCCATAGGCCCATCCATTTCGAGAGCGTGGTCGGTTTTATCAAGCGAAGGGAGCGGAGATTCCGCCGCAGACATAGCGTCACCACCGGTTTCGGCGGCCTAGAGCAGCGCCATTTGGGTGGCGCTCGCCCTGGGGCGGAACGCGAGGGCGGTCATGTCGTCTCGCCGGACCTCGTTCCCCTGCCAGGCATCCAGGCGCTGGAACAACGCGGCCAGTTGATCTTCCAGCGGCAGGCGAACGCTGCCTTCGAGAGTTTCAATCAGTCGCTTGCGGCCGAAGAGGCGGCGCTGCGGACCGCCCACCTGGTCAATGACGCCGTCGGTGTACAGGAAGCAGGTGTCGCCGGCAGTCAGCTGAAACTCATGGCGGCT
>DATJKV010000619.1:0-2396 GCA_035491155.1 Magnetospirillum sp.
AGAGCCAGTGTGCCAACGGCGCGCCTTTCGCCCGCTATTGGCTGCACAACGGCTACCTGATGGTGGAAGGCGAGAAGATGTCCAAATCCCTGGGCAACTTCTTCACCGTGCGCGAGCTGCTGGACCAGGCGCCGGGCGAGGCCATCCGCCTGTGCATGCTGTCCACCCACTACCACCAGCCGTTCGACTGGACCGCCGAGGGCCTGCGCCAGGCGCGCGCGACGCTCGACCGCCTGTACACCGCGCTGCGCGCCACCGCCGACGTGCCCGTCGAGACGGCCGAGGCGCCGCTGGACGTGGTGGCGGCACTCAAGGACGACCTCAACACGCCGTTGGCCATCGCCCATCTGCACGAGCTGGCCACCCAGATCAACAAGGCCACCGACGCGGCCACCAAGGCCACGGCCAAGGCGGCGCTGCTGGCGGCGGGCGATCTGCTGGGCGTGCTCCGCCAAGATCCCGAAGCGTGGTTCCGCTGGCAGCCGGCCAATGCGGCGAGCGGCCTGTCGGATGGCGATATCGACGCCCTGATCCAGGCGCGCGCCGACGCCCGCAAGGCCAAGAACTTCGCCGAAGCCGACCGCGTCCGCAAGGAACTGGCCGATAACGGCGTGGTGCTGGAAGACGGCCCGCAGGGAACCAGCTGGAAACGGGTGTGAGCGCGCAATCCCCCCTTCGTCCTTCACCTGAACTCGTCCATTGGAAGGGATGGCGGGTGGTCGGCGTCCTCATGGTCGCCGCGCTGCTGCTCGCGCCCGCTTTGTGGAACGGCTATCCGCTGATCTATTTCGACAGCGAGGACTACGTGGAGATTTCCTTCACGTGGCAGCCGATCATCTACCGCATCATGACCTACGGCGCCTTCGTCGGCATCGCCAAGCCATTCGGCACCCTGTGGGTGGTGGTATGGGCGCAAGCGCTGATGATGGCGTGGATGCTGCACGAGGCGGTGTGGTCGTGGATCGGCCGCTGGCGCCCCTACGTCTTCGTCGGGCTGGGCTTCGCCCTATCCCTGTTCACCGGCCTGCCCTGGGTGACCTCGCAGGTGATGGCCGACATGTTCGCCAGCCTCGCCATCTTAGGCATTGCCGTGCTCGCCTTCGGCAGCGCCATTCCGCTGTGGCGCCGGATCGCGCTGGTGCCCATGGTGGCGCTGGCCATCTGCGTGCACATGTCCCACGTGGCGGTCAGCATGGGCCTGGTGCTGGTGCTGGGCACCATGTGGCTGGGGTCGCGGCTGCTGTTGCGCATGCCGCGCCCGCGCCTGGGCTTGGTGGTGCTGGCCGTCGGCCTGGGCACCGCCGCCGTGCCGACCGTCCATTACCTTGCCACCGGCCGCGCGTTCTTCTCGGAATCCGGCCAGGTGTTGCAGCTGGCCCTGTTCGTTCAGGACGGCCTGGCCAAGAAGTACCTGGACGAAGTCTGCCCGCAAGGCGCCCAGCTGAAGATGTGCGCCCACAAGGAAGAACTGCCCTACACCGCCGACGAGTTCCTGTGGGGCGACAGCCCGTTCGATGAGCTGGGCGGCTGGAAGGCCATGCACGACGAGGCCGGGGTGATCGTCAGGGGCGCCATCGCCAAGTTCCCCGCCGACGTGGCCCGCGCCATGGTCAACAACACCCTGACCCAGATGGACCTGATCGGCACCGGTGAGGATCTGGTGCCCATGACCTGGCACTTCGTCCGCACCCAGCTGAAGCACTATCCCAGCGACTTCCGCGCTTTCCGCTTCGCCCGCCAGCAGCGCCGCGACGGCATCTCGTTCGATGCCATCAACAAGCTGCAGGTGCCGGTGGCCCAGGCCGCCGAGGTGGCGATGCTGGGCCTGCTGTTCATCGCCTGGCGCCGCCGCGACCGTATCAGCGCAGGCTTGCTGATCACCGTGCTGATGGCGCTGTTGGGCAACGCCTTCGTCTGCGGCGCCCTGTCCAATCCCCACGACCGCTACCAGAACCGCATCGTCTGGCTGGCGCTGATGAGCTCGATCATCTGCGCCGTCCGCCTGGACCAACGCTTCGCCCACCGCAAGCCGCTGGACGAGAAGACCAAGCGCGCAGTGATCGAAATGCGCCTGCCGCACAAGCCGGATTGATGGAAAAGTGCCCTCTCCCATCCCATGGGAGAGGGAGGGACCCGCGCCCGTCAGGGCGTGGGAGGGTGAGGGAGTTACGAACTCCCTGCACCTCGTCCTTGGCTCCCTCACCCGGCGCT
Organism: Magnetospirillum sp.; assembly: GCA_035491155.1. Classification (GTDB taxonomy): domain Bacteria; phylum Pseudomonadota; class Alphaproteobacteria; order Rhodospirillales; family Magnetospirillaceae; genus Magnetospirillum. Next base: position 2,212 of record DATJKV010000619.1, read on the forward strand.
AAAGCGCCACCCTCTCCCGCACGCGGGAGAGGGAAAAACCAATCAGCCCTTCCGCCTCACCTCATAGGCCTGCACGTGCCGGCGCGCCATGTCCAGCAGGGGCGTCGCCAACCCGGCGGCGCGGGCGCGGTTCAGCATGTCGCCCAGGATGTGCTCGCCCTCGGTGCTCCGGCCGCTTTCGATGT
>DATJKV010000620.1:0-2700 GCA_035491155.1 Magnetospirillum sp.
ACCAGATGCTGCGCGGCTTCTTCGGTTCTCTGGCGCGCTGGGCGCTGCTGGCGGTGACCGGAATCGCGGTGCTGGAAAGGCTTGGGGTGCAGACCACCTCGGTGGTGGCCATCATGGGCGCCGCCAGCTTGGCCATCGGCCTGGCGTTGCAAGGAACCCTGGCCAACCTGGCGGCCGGGGTGATGCTGCTGCTGTTTCGGCCGTTCAAGGTGGGCGACGGCATCGAGGGCGGCGGCTTGGCCGGCACGGTCAAGGATGTATCGCTGTTCCACACCCATCTGGTCACCGGCGACAACATCCAGGTCATCGCCCCCAATTCGGTTCTATGGAACGCCGCGCTGAAGAATCTCTCCTTCTACGCCACCCGCAAGGTGGAGGTCGTGGCGCCGGTGCCCTACGAGGCCGGGGCCGACCGTACGCTGGAGATCATCCGCGGCCTGGTGAAAGCGGACCCGCGCATTGCCGCCGACCCGGCTCCCGCCGTCACGCTCGGTAAATTCGGCGAGAAATCGGCCGAGGTCACCGTCGCGTTCTGGTGCGCCACCGGCGATGCCGGGGCGGTGAAGTCTGACCTGATGATCGCCATCTGGCGGGAATGCACGTTGGGCGTGGAGTGAGGGGCGGCGGGGTTATTCCCCCGCTTCCGCCTTGCTGGCCAGACGCTTGACCAGTTCATAGATGCCGCGCCGAACCTCGAAATCGGTGATGGAGCGATAGTTGCGGGTCAGCTCAAGCAATTCGCGGTCGGGCTCGATGCTGGCGCGGGGCGCCTCGACCAAGTCGCCGTCGCGCGGCATGTCGTCGAAGAAGAAACTCACCGGCACGTCCAGCGATTCGGCGATGTAATACAGCCGGCTGGCGCTGACGCGGTTGGCGCCGCTTTCGTATTTCTGCACTTGCTGGAAGGTCAGGCCCACTGCCTTGGCCAGATCGGTCTGGGACAGGCCCATTAGCGTCCGCCGCAGGCGCAGCCGGCCGCCCACATGCACGTCTACCGGATCGGGTTCGCCGGTCTCGGTGCGGGCTCGGTACTTGCTGCTTCCTCGGGTTGCCATGTCTTGGTGCCTTGTAACCATAAGATTGCATACAATAGCCGGGCGACCATTTGTATGCAATATCCCGTCCTCGGCATGGCAGGGGGCATTCCGGGGATGATTGGCGTTATTCCGCACCGGATTTTGTGGAAGTTTAAGGCTCGTCTGTCCAGCCGCAGGCGGTCAGCAATGGCCGCATTTGCTCGGGCACCGGCGCCGTGGCGGTGACCGCCGGCTTGTTGGCGTACAGGGGAACGGTGACCTGGCGGGCATGCAGGTGAAGGTCGGGAGCCACCAGATCGGCGGTGCCCCGACCATAGGTGGAATCACCGACGATGGGCCAGCCCATGGATGCCAGGTGGACGCGTATCTGATGGGTGCGGCCGGTGCGTGGACGCGCCTCGATCCAGGCCAGCCGGTCGGTGCGGCCCAATACCTTCCAGTCGGTGACCGAGGGCTGGCCGCTTGGGTCCACCACCATGCGCCAGCCGTGCCGGCGTTCCAGCTTCTTCAGCGGTTTGTCGATGGTGCCCGCTTCCGAAGGCGGGTTGCCCACTACCACCGCCCAATAAACCTTGTCGACGTTGCCGCCGGCGAACAGCTCGCCCAATCGGGCCAGCGCCTTGCGGTGACGGCCCAGCACCAGGCAGCCCGAGGTGTCTCGGTCCAGGCGATGGGCCAGTTCGGGCGCACGCGGCAGGCCGAAGCGCAAGCCCTCCAGCAGCTCCATCAGATGGCCGCCGCTCTGGCGATCCTTGGGCGCGCCGGCATGCACCGCCACGCCCGCCGGCTTGTCGATGATCAGCATCATCGCGTCGCGGTACAGCAGGCGGGCGGCGATGTCCTCGGGGGTGAGGCCGTGGCTCATTTACCTGCCGCCGGGAAGGGCGTGGGCGTGCAGGTCTGGCCGCGCGCCTTCAGGGTGGCGCACAGGCTTTGGGCCTGCGCCGGTTCCAGCGGGCCGGCGACCAGACGGTAGGTGACGCCCAGTTCGCCCAGATCGGCACGCGCCACGGTATGGCCCAGGCCGGCCAATTCAGGCTGTTCCTTCTGCAATGCTTCCCAGGCGCGGTCGCCGAATTCGGGATTGCCCATGGACAGCAGGTGCATGCCGGCCGGCCCCTTGGCGTTGGCGGTCAGCTTGGGCGGCTCGTTGGGCGAGGGGATCACTTCAAGGCGGCCGGAAACCCCACCCTCCATGCGACTGCCGCGCCCCGTCTTCTTGGCCTTGGGCTTGGGCTTGGCCGGTGGGGGCGGCGGCTGCAATACCTCGGGCAGAGTGCCGCTGGCGATCAGCTTTTCCACCGCTTCGGACTCGGAGGCGCGCTGTTCGGGAGTGATGAGCCCGGCATCTTCCAACCGGCCCAGGCGGTCCTGCAGCTTGCGGGCCGAGGCAATGTCCTGCGGCGAATAAGGTTGGCGGCCGGCCGGCTCCTTGGGCAACAGGGCATCCAGCAGGAAGGCGCGCTCGGCGTTGTCGCCGCGCCCGCCACGATACAGGCCATCCATGCGGTCCAGCACGTCGCTCACCGGTGGAAGCGGTTGATCCAGGCCGGCGGCTGGCGGGATGGGGGCCGTCAGCGGCAGCAGGGCGCCCAAGTTGGTATCCTTGCGCGCGGCGCATTCCTCGACGGGTGCCAGGCCGCGCGCCGCCACCTGCTTCACC
>DATJKV010000621.1:0-3649 GCA_035491155.1 Magnetospirillum sp.
GGCCGATAAGTGTTTGCTTGTCGGGTGGCTGGTCTACTCCGCCCGGATAGTACGGCGCGCCCGGCTGGCATACGGGTTCCCGACCTATGGCCTATAGCTTGCCTGAGCAATTGCGGCTCCTGTCGGAGCCGGAGAAAATCGGCGGGGAAACGTTCTCCTTCGGCATCGAGGAGGAGTATTTCCTGGTGGACGCCCGTACCGGCCAGGCGGCCGCGCATACGCCGGAATGCCTGTTCGCTCAGATCAGCGCCGCAAGCGACGGCCGCATCGGCCATGAATTCCTGCAAGCCCAGGCCGAGGCCGATACCTACCCTTGCGCCACCCAGCGGCGGGGCAGGGATGAATTGCGCTTCGTCCGCACGCTGTTGCGCGAGAGCGCGGCCGAATACGGGCTCGCCCCGCTGGCCTGCGGCACCCATCCGACCGCGCTGTGGGACGGCTCGGCGCAGACGGTGAAGCACCGCTACGACAGGGTGATGGGCGAGCTTCAGATGATCGGCCGGCGCAACATGTTCTGCGGCATGCACGTGCATGTCGAGCTGCCCGATCCCGACCGCCGCGTCGAGGTGATGGAGCGGCTGGTGCCGTATCTGCCCCTGTTCCTGGCGCTGTCGGCATCGTCGCCGTTTTGGCAGTCGCATCTGACCGGCCTGAAAAGCTATCGTTTCGCCGCCTATGACGAGCTGCCGCGCAGCGGCTTTCCGCCCATGTTCCGCACCAAGCGCGAGTTCGACGATTACGTGGCCGCCCTGGTGCGGGCCGAGGCCATTCCGGATGGCACGTACATCTGGTGGGCGGTGCGGCCTTCCATGCGCTTCCCCACCCTGGAGCTGCGCACCCCCGATTGCTGCACGCGACTGGACGATGCCATGGCCCTCGTGGGCCTCTACCGTGCCCTGTTGCGCCACCTGTTCTTCCATCCCGGCCGGGGCAGCCGGGTGGATACGCTGGCCCGCGCGCTGGCGCAGGAGAACAAATGGCGGGCCGAACGCTATGGCATTCATTGCACCTTCGTCACCAAAAGCGAGCCCATCGGAGTCGGTGAATTCCTGGAGGAGGTCATCGCAATGACCGCCGAGGATGCCGATATGCTGGGCTGCGCCGAAGACATCGCCCGCTGCCGCGCCATCATCGCCGAGGGCACGTCGGCCGATGCCCAGATTCGCGTGTTCCGCGAGCACGTGGCCCACGGAACCGAGGCGGCGCTGGCCCGCGTGGTGGCCTGGATCGCCGAGACCACGGCGCAGCCGGGCACTCAGGCCCATTGACTGGGGCCCATTGAGGAGAGGCAGACGAATGTGTCGCTGGATCGCGTATCGGGGGGACACGATAGCGCTGGAAAGCTATGTCACCGAACCGTCCCATTCCCTTGTCGCCCAGAGCATGCATGCCTTCGAATCCACCGCGGCGTTGAACGGCGACGGCTTTGGCTTGGGGTGGTACGGCGAGCATCCCGAACCCGGCCTGTACCGCGAACTGCGCCCGGCTTGGTCCGACGAGAACCTGCGGCACCTGTGCCGCCATCTGCGCTCGCATCTGTTCTTCGCGCATGTGCGCGCGACCACCGGTACGGCGGTGACCCGTACCAACTGTCACCCCTTCGCTTGCGGGCCTTGGCTGTTCATGCACAACGGCCTGGTAGGTGAATGGAACCGCCTGCGCCGCCTTGTCGAGGCGCTTATTCCCGATGAGCTTTACCCTTTGCGCGCCGGCACCACCGACTCGGAGGCGGTCTTCCTCGCCATCGTCGGCGCCGGCCTGACGGGGGATGGGCCTGGCTCCGACCCCATTGCCGCCACCGCGCGGGTGGTGTCCGCCATCTCCGAGATGGCGGCGCGTGAGGGCGCCCGCTTCCGCTTTACCGCCGCGCTGGCCAACGGTTACGACCTCTATGCCTTCCGCTGCGCCGCCAATGACCGCGCCAACAGCCTGTACTACCGCGCTTCGGGCAACGATGTGGTGGTGGTGTCGGAGCCGCTGGACCGTAATCCCGAGAACTGGGCGGTGGTTCCCGAGAATACCGTGGTGGTGGCCCGTTCCGGCCGGCCGGTGGAGCTGCTGCCGTTCCTGGACGAGTAGGGGCGCATCTCAACCCCATGGAACGGTTGCTCTCGGGTTGGGACATGATGCGGGTGGCGGCGCTGTCGGCGGTGGTGGCTATGGCCGTGACGGAGGCGCTGCCGCCTTTGGCTGCTGCCGAGCGCTTCACCGAGGATTGGGCGGTGGCCCGGCTGGCCCCGGCGCGGCCGCAGAACCAGCGGGTGGTCATCGTCGCCATCACCGAGGAAATCCTGGCCCGGCCGCCCGATCGCTCGCCCGTGGACCGGGGCATGCTGGCCGAACTGATATGGTCGTTGCGGGCCAAGGGGGCAGCGGCCATCGGCCTGGACGTGCTGTTCGATCAGCCCACCGAGCCGGCCAAGGATCGCGCCCTGCGCGAGGCGCTGACGGCACACGGTGCCCCGGTGGCGGTGCTGTCGGCCGATACCTCGGCCGATCTGACGCCGGGGCAGCGCGCTTTCCACACCGTCTTTCTCAATGGCCTGTTGTCGGGACATGGCTATCTGGCCCGCGATCCGCTGGACGGCGCGGTGCGGCGACAGCTGCCGTGGCTGGACGGGGCCCTCAGCTTGCCCACTGTTTTGGCCGCTACCGCCGGAGTGGTGCCGGTGACGCTGGAACCGCAGGTCATCGATTGGCTGCGTCCGGCCCAAGGGTCTAGCGCCGTCCCCATCTATCCGGCTGAGACAGTGGGGGCGCTGCCGCAATCCTGGATGGCCGGCAAGCTGGTACTGATCGGGCTCGCCGTCCCCGACGCCGATCGCTACCGCACGCCCTTGACCCTGGGGCGGCCGCCCATGGCGGGGGTGGAAATCCAGGCGCAGATCCTCGCCCAGCTACTGGACGGCCGCCATTCGCCGGTGCTGGGTTGGTCGGCGGTGGCAGGGGTGTCGCTGATCATGGCCTTCCTGGCCGCAGGGGCAGCCGCCCGCGGGCTGTCGTCGCCGGCGCTGGCGGTGATCGTCGCCTTGTGGGGCGGCTGGGCGGCGCTGGCGGCGGGCGGCGGTCCCATCCTGTCGCCGGTGGCGCCCAGCCTGAGCTGGCTGGTCGCCTTGGCGGCGAGCGGGCGCCAATGATCAGGTTCCCGGAAACAGGCCGCCCAGGATGGCGCCATAGATGGCCTGGGCCACCAGGGTGGAGACGGGCGTGGCATAGCCGTAGTTGAGGCCCAGGAAACCGGGCGGCTCGATGCCGCGCACCCCCTTGGGGCCGTCGTGCTCGGCCGCCATGCGCGGGTGAATGAAGGGCAGCACCGGCATCACCGCCACCAGCAGGAACAGGCCGTGGAACAGGCCCAGCAATGCGCCCTCCCACCAGCCGGCCAGGCCGGTGACGGCGAAGACCAGCCAGTACAGACCGGCGAACAGGAAGCCGCCTACAAGGTAAAAGGCGAAGCCGATGGCCATAGCGCGGCGGCGGTCGTCGGAAAAGGCGGTGCCCACCAGGAAAGGCAGCGACAGGCGCGAGATGCGCAGGCCCTGCGCCCCCTCCAGCAAGGTGGCCAGGGCGGTGGTGGCCAGACCCGCGGCAACGACGAAGTGGGCGGTCCCCTCAAGCGCGGCCATGGCGGCGCTTGTCCGTTTCATCG
>DATJKV010000622.1:0-6015 GCA_035491155.1 Magnetospirillum sp.
CACCTGCCGGTGCAGTCCGGTTCGGACCGCATCCTGGACGCCATGAACCGCAAGCACGACCGGGTGTTCTATCTCAAGCTGGTGGAGCGTCTGAAGGCGGCGCGGCCCGACTTGGCGCTGTCGTCCGACTTCATCGTCGGCTTCCCCGGCGAGACGGATGCGGACTTCGCCGACACCATGGCGCTGGTGCGCGAGGTCGGCTTCGTCAACACCTACTCGTTCAAGTATTCCGCCCGCCCCGGCACCCCGGCGGCCGCCATGCCGAACCAGGTGCCCGAGCCGGTGAAGGAGGCCCGCCTGGCCGAATTGCAGGCCCTGTTGTGGGAGCAGACCCGTCAGTTCAACGAGGCCTCGGTGGGCCGCGTGATGAAGGTGCTGCTCGACCGCCCCGGCCGTCGCCCCGGCCAGCTGGTCGGCCGTTCGCCCTACATGCAGGCGGTGCACGTTGACAATGCCGGTTCGCTGCTTCACCAGGTGGCCGAGGTGCGCGTTCTTGAGGTGCACCCCAACTCCCTGAAGGCCGAACTGGTCACCCCGGAGAGGATGCGCGCTTGAGCGAGCCCAGGTCACCCCAGACCACGCTGCTTTGCGAATTCCAGGACAACGCCCTGGCTCAGGTGCTGTTCGGCCCCCACAACGTCAATCTGGAGCGCATCGAGCGCCACCTGGGCGTCGCCCTGAACGCGCGCGGCAATGCCGTCGCAGTGTCGGGCTCGCCCGAATCCGCAGACGAGGCCGGGCAGGTGCTGGATGCGCTCTACGATCTTGCCCGCCGCCAGGGCCATCTTGAGACCGCCGACATCGATGCCGCCATCCGAATGACCCATCACGCCCCCGACCTGGCGGACGACCTGGTGCTGCGCACCCGCAAACGCCACATCGCCCCGCGCACTCCCACCCAGGCCAGCTATCTGGCGGCGCTGCAGAACTCGCCGCTGGTGTTCGGACTGGGGCCGGCCGGCACCGGCAAGACCTACCTGGCGGTAGCTAAGGCGGTATCCATGATGCTGGCCGGCGAGGTGGACCGCCTGATCCTGTCCCGCCCGGCGGTGGAAGCGGGTGAGCGCCTGGGCTTCCTGCCCGGTGACCTGAAGGAGAAGGTCGACCCCTACCTGCGGCCGCTCTATGACGCGCTTTACGACATGCTGCCGGGCGATCAGGTGGTGAAGAAGCTCACCGCCGGCGAGATCGAGGTGGCGCCGCTGGCTTTCATGCGCGGCCGTACGCTGGCCAACTCGTTCATCATCCTGGACGAGGCGCAGAACACCACCTCGGTGCAGATGAAGATGTTCCTCACCCGCATGGGCGAGGGCTCGCGCATGGTCATCACCGGCGATCTGTCCCAGGTCGACCTGCCGCCGGGCCAGCGCTCGGGACTCCGCGATGCCATCGACATTCTCGACCGCATGGAAGGCGTGTCGTTCATCAATTTCACCGACCGGGACGTGGTGCGCCACGACCTGGTCACCCGCATCGTGCGCGCCTATGACCGTGCCGAGCGCGAGAAGAAGGCGTCCGAAGGCAAATGAACGAGACCGTCATCGCCGTGTCGGTGGACGAGCCGGCCTGGGTCCAGGCCGTGGCCGACGCGGAAGAGGTGGTCGAGCGTCTGGCCCTGGCGGCGCTGGCCGGGGCCGATTGCGACCTGGGCGACGATCCGCTGGAGATCAGCGTGGTGCTGGCCGACGACGCCACCGTGCACGGCCTGAACCGGGACTGGCGCGGCAAGGACAAGCCCACCAACGTGCTGTCTTTCGCCGCGCTGGACGACGACGAGGCGCCGCGCGTGCCCGGTGCCCCGCTGTTGCTGGGCGACGTCATCCTGGCCTTCGAGACCTGCCGGGCCGAGGCTGACGAATTGGGTAAACCTCTGCGCGATCATCTCTCCCATCTGGTGGTGCATGGCGTTCTGCACCTGTTGGGTTATGATCACGAGGAGGACGAGGCCGAGGCGGAGGAAATGGAAGCCCTCGAGACCGCCATCCTGGCCGGACAGGGCATCGCCGATCCGTATGCCCAGCCAGACATCGCCGAAGGAGGGCGATGAGGACCATGAGCGAACCCCATAGTCCCACCCCCGGCGCAGCCGGGATTCAGAAGATGTCGGCCGAGGCCGGCATCGTGGCCCGCGAGAACGGGGCCCATCACCATCAGGTGAAGATCTCCCGCGACGCCGGGAGCACCAGCGACGACTCGCTGCTGGACACCATCCGTGGCTGGCTGCGCCTGCTGCGCCGCTCCAAGGGCAGCGAGACGGTGCGCGAGGCGCTGGAAGAGCTGATCGAAGATCGCGACGACGCCGGCATCCCCATCGACGAGCAGGAACGGGTGCTGCTGGGCAACATCCTGCACCTGCGCGGCCAATGCGCCTACGACGTCATGGTGCCGCGCGCCGATATCGTCGGCGTCGATGCCACCACGGTGCTCGACGAACTGACCGAATTGTTCACCAAGTGCGGCCATTCCCGCCTGCCGGTCTATCGCGGCAGCCTGGATGACGTCATCGGCATGGTTCACATCAAGGACATCCTGGCCGCCGTCCGGGTGGATAAGCCGTTCCAGTTGCAGCGCCTGGTGCGCCGGGTGCTGTTCGTCTCGCCGGCCATGCGGGTGATGGACCTGCTGCTGGAGATGCGCTTGAAGCGTACCCATATGGCGCTGGTGGTGGACGAATACGGCGGCATCGACGGTCTGGTGACCATCGAGGATCTGGTGGAGCAGATCGTCGGCGAGATCGAGGACGAGCACGACCGTGCGGTGGAACCCGACATGGTGGTGCGCCCCGACGGGGTGATCGAGGCCGATGCCCGCACTCCCATCGAGGAGTTCGAGGAGGTGGTTGGTCCGGTGCTGACCGAGGAGGAGCGCGACGACGTGGATACCCTGGGTGGACTGGTCTTCTTCATCGCCGGCCGGGTGCCGTCGCGCGGCGAACTGATCGGGCACCCTTCGGGATTGGAATTCGAAGTAGTGGACGCCGATCCGCGCCGCATCAAATGGCTGCGCGTGCGCAAGGGGATGCCGCAACCCGCCCCCGAGACCGCCTGATGGAGCCCGCCGCCCTGGTCCTGGAACGCTCATCGCCAGCCGCCTGGGGCTGGTTCGGCTCCGCCGCCGGTCGTCTGACCGGCCTGACCGGCTGGCGCCGCCGCTTCGCCCTGGTGCTGCTGGGCGCTCTGGGCGCCCTGGCCTTGCCGCCGGTGGGTCTGGTGCCGGTGCTGTTGATCGCGCTGCCCGGCCTGTTGTGGATGCTGGATGCCTCCGAGGATCGCCGCGCCGCCTTCGGGGCCGGCTGGTGGTGGGGGCTGGGCTGGTTCACCGCCGGGCTGTACTGGATCGCCAACGCCCTGCTTATCGATCCGGTCAAGTTCGGCTGGATGATTCCGTTCGCCACAATTGGCCTGTCCGGCGTCTTGGCTTGCTTCCTCGCCACCGCCACCCTCATGGTCCGGTTGTCCCGCGTGTCGGGCGTCGGCCGCGTATTCATGCTGGCCGCCACCTGGACCCTGATGGAGTGGGTGCGCTCGTGGGCGTTCACCGGTTTCCCCTGGAACCCGCTGGGCTCGGTGTGGGACGCGGTGCCGGCGGTACTGCAGTTGGGCTCGCTGGTGGGAGTGTTCGGCCTGTCGCTGTTCACCGTGCTGGTGTTCTGCCTGCCGGCGGTGCTGGTGGACTTCTCCCCGCTGCGGGCGCGGCTGGCGGCGTCCGCCGCCGCCGTGGTGCTGCTGGCCGGTGCGGCGGGTTATGGGACGGTGCGGCTGGGGGCCGAGACCACCATGGTGCCCAACGTGCGCCTGCGCCTGGTGCAGGCCGCCATTGCCCAGCGCCACATGTGGCGCGACGACTTGCGCGAGGCCCAGCTGCTCGAGCACGTGGATCTCAGCAAGGCGCCCGGCTGGGAGAATGTTACCCATGTGGTGTGGCCGGAAACCGCCGCCCCCTTCGTGCTCGACATGGACCCCGGCCACCGCGCCCTGGTGGCCTCGGCGGCGCCGCCCGGCGGCATGGTGCTGACCGGGGCGCCGCGTGTCACCCCCCAAGGCGTCCTTCCCTTCCGGGTGTGGAACAGCCTGATGGCCATCGACGGCGCTGCCCAGGTGCTGGGCATCTACGACAAGGTCCATCTGGTTCCCTTCGGCGAATACGTGCCGCTCCGCGCCTTTCTGCCGCTGGACAAAATTTCCCAAAGCGGCGGCGCCGACTTTTCCGCCGGCGAGTCGTTGAGGACTTTGGACCTGCCGGGCCTACCGCCGGTGGGCCCTTTGATCTGTTACGAATCAGTTTTTCCCGCCGAGGTTGTCGGGCGCCATCAAACGCGGCCGGGCTGGCTGCTCGTTGTCACCAACGACGCCTGGTTTGGCAATTCCGCCGGCCCCTATCAACACTTAGCGGCCGGCCGCATGCGGGCGATAGAGGAAGGTCTTCCTGTGGTCCGCGCCGCCAATTCGGGCATCTCGGCGGTGTTCGACGGGCTTGGCCGTGAGATCGCCAGCCTCGGGCTGACTCGCCGCGGAGTTGTGGATTCGCCGCTGCCACAGGCCCTTCCGCGCACGCTTTTCGCCCGCTTCGGCAATGCCGTGCCGCTGGTCCTGGCGCTGGCGGGCGCCTTTTTTGGACTTATCCTAGGGTGGCGCCTAAGGCACTTTGGATGAGGGTGTTTATCCCAAAGATGGGAACACTTTCTCCGCTCGATTGACTTGTATACAGCCCCGGCATAATTTGTCGCGCGGCTGTTGCCGTCGATTCGCAAATTAGAAGGCTGGGCACCCCCCCCATGGCTCAAACTCCGCGTAACCAAAAGGTCGCCACTCGCAAGGGCAGCAGCCGGGGCCGCACCCCGTCGGGCAAGCCGAACCCCATCGACGTGCATGTGGGCGCGCGTGTCCGCCTGCGCCGCACCCTGCTCGGCATGAGCCAGGAAAAGCTGGGCGAGGCCTTGGGTTTGACGTTCCAGCAGGTGCAGAAGTACGAGCGCGGCGCCAACCGCGTCGGCGCCTCGCGCCTGTTCGATCTGTCGCGCGTGCTGGATGTGCCGGTCAGCTTTTTCTTCGACGACATGAATGAAGAGTTGAAGACGCAGAGCCCCGCTCTTATCGCCGGCGTCGGCGAGCTGGAGGAGCCGCCGGCCCACTTCGACCATGACCCCATGGCCAAGCGCGAGACGCTGGAGCTGGTGCGCGCCTACTACCGCATCGTCGACCCGCAGGTGCGCAAGCGTGTCTACGAGTTGGCCAAGGCGCTTGCCGATGCCGCCGAGGCCTCGAACCGCTAAGGCGTGTGCGGGCCCGTTCGACTGATGGGGAAGCCCGCCATCCGGCCGGCTTCCTCATTTTGCCTTGGGCAAAAAAGCTTTGCCACAACCTTGGGACTTGACGGGAGTATTCCCGCCCTGCCACAAGAACTGCCCTGGAGAGCCCGAATGCGTGTCGCATTCAGCCGATCCCGTGGAGATTTGTGACCGCTTGCCGCCACGTAAAACACCGGCTAAGTGGGTGCATCACGATGGCACTGCGAACCATTGATGCCCCTGGTCCGAATTTGGAACTAGGAGGGCCCAAGCGTGGCTAAGAAGAATTACCTGTTCACGTCCGAGTCGGTGTCCGAAGGTCATCCCGACAAGGTGTCCGACCGTATCTCCGATGCCGTCGTCGACGCCTTCCTGGCCGCGGATCCCCATGCCCGCGTCGCCGTCGAGACCCTGTGCACCACCAACCTGATCGTGCTGGCCGGCGAAGTGCGCGGCCCTGCCTCGATCACCCCCGCCTTGATGGAAGACATCGCCCGTCACGCGGTCAAGGACATCGGCTACGAGCAAGACGGCTTCCACTGGAAGAACGCCCAGGTACAGTGCCACGTGCACTCGCAGTCGGCCGACATCGCCGTGGGCGTGGACGCCGCCGGCGAAAAGGACGAGGGCGCCGGTGACCAAGGCATCATGTTCGGCTACGCCTGCAACGAGACCCCCGTGCTCATGCCGGCGCCGATCTTCTATGCCCACGAGATCCTGAAGAGCCT